>JAGALD010000034.1 GCA_017625395.1 Bacilli bacterium
ACAAAGAAAAATTTCTTTCGATATGATTACATAAATTTTCTTTTTTCATCGAATTAAGTGGATAAAAACCCACTATTCTTTTTATTTGATCTTCATTATATCCATATTTTCTTAATATTTCTTCAACCATAAAACCACCCTTTTATTTAACTTTCTTTAATCTAATTTCTTTATTTCTTACTTCGACATCATAATTATATTTTTCTAATAATTCCTTTTTATCTATCCCATATTGTTTTTTAAAAGTAGAAGCATTTCTAAATAGACAATAAAAATTACTAGAAGTAATATCGATACCTTTCACTTCTGTTAAAAATCTATATCTAGCATATGTTAAATCAACACTTTGCATTAAATTTTTAGGATTAACTATTACCATATCTTTTAACCCAATACTTTGTAAAAACAAAATTTTCTCTTTCAAAAGATCAATATTATATCCATATATAGAAGGAAACATAACTGTCATTTGTAAAACATCAGGAAAAAAATATCCCAAAGAAACAATTTCATTTAATTTATTTCTTATATTATCAATATCATAACTATATATTGTAGGAGAAAGCACAGTCATGCTAATAACATCATCTCTTGTATATCCTAAAGATTCTAACTCACACATTTTCATCTTTATAGTATCAATACTATAACTATAAATAGAAGGATGGCTAGAAGTCATTTTAATAATATCTTCTTTCTTATATCCAAGAGTCTCTATCTTTTTAATTTTATTTTTTATGTTATCAGTTGAATACCCTAACATACTAGGTAAATAAACAGTCATTTTTAAAGCAATATCTCTTGAATAACCAAGTAATTCCAAATCATCTAATTTTTTCTTAATACTATCAATTGAATAACCAAAAATATTTGGTTGAGCATTTGTTATTTTGATAATTTGTTCCTGTGAATAGCCTAGTTTTTTTAATCCATCAATATGAGATTCTAAATACTCTAAAGAAAAATTAAATAAAGAAGGAAAAATAGATGTCATTTTAATTATGCTTGTTTTTTTATACCCTAAAGACTCTAAATCACTAATCTTCTTCTTAAGTGTATCAGTAGCATATCCTAAAACAATTGGAGCATTAAAAACCATTTTAAAAACTTGTTCGAAAGAATATCCTAATAATGCTAAATTATTTATTTTTTCTAATAATAAATCAGTCTTATGACTATAAATAGAGGGATATTTCATAATCATCTTTATTACTTGTTCTTTGGTATAACCAAAATCTTCGAAGAATGAATTTATTTCACAAATATTATGTGCTAAAACTTCATCAGTATATCGCTCTAACGAATAATAGCTAACAATTTTTAATATTTGCTCATCTGTATATCCATACTTTTTCAATACTTCTTTAACCATAACCCCTCCTAATTATTTCTTAATATTTACTTTAGAATTCTTCCTAACATCATTATCATAACTATAAAGTTCAAGTAAATCTTTTTTACATATTCCAAACCTCTTACTAAATATCTTATCTCCCGAAAACAAAATACCTAAATTTATAGATACATTATTATCCATCAAAAAATTATACCGAGCATAGGTTAAATCTACACTTTGCATAAGAGACTTTGTTCTTGAAACAACTACTCTTTCCAATCCAATTTCTTTTAAATACAAAATCTTTTCTTTTAAGCTTTCACTACTATACCCAAATATTGCAGGAAGCGCTAAAGTAATTGATCTTATCTCATCATCTGTATATCCAAGTTCCCTAATACAAGATAATTTTCTTTTTATATTATCCATACTATAACTATAAACCGCAGGAAAAGTAACTGTCATTCTTAAAATTTCATCTTTTGTATATCCAAGATTTTCAAATTCACTTATTCTTTGTTTCAAAGAAGAAAAACTAAGCCCAATAATTTCAGGAAACTTTACAGTCATCTTTATTATTTGATCTTTCGTATATCCAAGAGATTCTAAACTACTTACCTTTTGTTCAATACTTGCTAAACTAGCACTATAAAGAACTTGTGAATTAAGAAAAATTTTCAATATATCAGATTCTAAACATCCTAAAGACTTCATATACTCTATTTTTATTTTTAATGAATCAGTACTAACACTAAAAAAGCGAGATTTACCTGAACTTATTTTAATTACTTGTTCATCACTAAATCCTAAAGATTTTAAAAAATCTAATTTAGAGCTAAGAACACTAGAAGAATATGTATATACTTTAGGAAAATCTAACGACATTTTTATTATCTGCTCATTAGTATATCCTAAAGATTCAAAAAACGAATAATTACGTTTTATATATTCAAAAAGAGTTTCTTCTCTATATAAACTAATAGGATAAGATTCAAGAAATTGTTTTATTTGTCTATCTGTATATCCATATTGTTTTAATAAACTCTCAACCATATAACATTACCCCTTATTTAAAACTTTATTTTTACATCTAACCTCTAAATCATAATTATATCTTTCTAACAATTCTTCGTTACCTACATGAAATTGACCAAAAAAATGTTTTCTATCTTTGAATAAATACTTTGCATTACTATAATCAATACTAAGTCCAACATCATCAGTTAAAAATCTATACCTTGCATATATTAAATCAACACTCTGCATTAAATTCTTTGGATTTAGTAAAATAACATCTACTATACCAATTTCTTTTAAATAATCTATTTTCTCTTTTATATTTTCGATAGTAAAACTATAAATTGCTGGAAGACTCAATGACATTGAAATAATTTCTTCTTTTGTATATCCTAAAGCTTCTAAATCACTTATTTTTTGTTTCATGTTCTCTATAGTATAACTATAAATTGAAGGCATCATCGAAGTCATTCTTATTATTTGTGGAAGACTGTAACCTAAAGCAAGTAAATCATCAATTTTCTTCTTTATATTATCAGTACCATAACCATACATTTGCGGTAGGCTAACTGTCATTTTCTTTATTTGCTCTTTTGTGTATCCAATACTTAACATATATTCAATCTTAGTTTTTATATTTTCTACACCTAAACTAAATATTCCAGGAAAATAAGAAGACATCTTAAGTATTTCTTTTCTAGAGTAACCCATTTTTTCTAGTTCACAAATTTTACTAGTGATATTTTCTAAAGAATAACAATAAAGTGTTGGAAGAGAATAAAGCATCTTTAAGACTTGCTCTTTTGTGTATCCAAGACTTTCAAATTCTCTAACTCTTGTAGTTAAACTTGAAGCACTATTACTATAAATAGTGGGCTCACTAGAAGTCATTTTTATTACTTGTGATTTTTTATGACCAATAGATATTAATGTTTCTATCTTCCCTTTTATATTCTCTACCGAATAATTACAAATAGTAGGAAGTTTTACAAAAATATTAATTATCTGTTTTTTTGAATATCCATATGATTCTAAAAAAGAAATTATTTCTTCGATATTTCTAGATAATTCTTCTCTATTTTTACAATAAATCATCTTCGAATTACAGATAATTTCTATCTGTATATCACTAAAACCATACTTTCTTAATACTTGTTCCATAACCCCACCTACTTTAACTTTACTTTAATAACTTTCCCTTATTCTTACTTCTAACATCTAAATCATAACTATATCTTTCCAATAACTCTTCTTTACTTATTCCAAACATTTTCTCAAACGCCTTTGCACTAGTAAATAAATAGTCAATCGTTGTCTTATCAAGAATCCTACTTTTATCAAGCATTAAATACTTAAATCTTGCATATGTTAAATCAACACTTTGCATCAAATTTTTAGGTTTTTCTACTAAAAATTCTTTTAAGCCTATTTCCTTTAAAAATTCAATTTTTTCTTTTGTAACATCAACACTAGTAGAAAATATTCCAGGATATAATAAAGTCATTTTTAATACTTCCTCTTTTGTATATCCTAAAGAAATTAAAAAATTTATTTTATTCATTATGTTATCATCACTATGTCCATAAATACCAGAAATCAAAGAAGTCATTTGTAAGATTTGTTCTTTTGTATATCCAATACTTAATAAAAAAGCAATTTTATCATTGATATTATCAATACTATAGCTAAACATTGAAGGAAACAAAGAAGCCATTTTTATTATCTGTGCTTTCGTATATCCTAAGCTCTTCAAATATTGAAATCTCTCTTCTAATCTTTCTACACTATAACTATAAATTTGTGGAAGACTTACCGTCATTTTGATAATTTGTTCCTTACTAAAACCTAATTCTTGCATCTTTTTTATTTTAAGGTCCAAAAGATTAGAAGAAAAACCAATAAGTTGTGGAGATTTTTTGGCAATCTGTGAAATTTGCTTTTTACTATAACCAACACTTTCTAAAAAAGAAAATAACCTACTTACATATTTGTAAAAAGTTTCATCTCTTAATTCAAAAAAACCAGATAACAACTTATCCCTCTTCTTAATATCTTTCTCAGCCAAACCATATTCACTTAATAAAGAATTAACCATACCTCGCACCTCTTTATTTTTGGTCTAATAACCTCTTTTTATTCTTACTTCTAACATCTAAATCATAACTATATCTTGCTAATAACTCATCTTTAGATATCTTATATGTTTTTTGAAATAGATTTGAACCAGCAAACAAAGAACTAACTGTTTTCATACTAATTTCTTTATTTCTTTCTTCTGTCAAAAATCTAAATCTAGCATATGTTAAATCTACGCTTTGCATTAAATTTCTAGGTCTAGAAAGTGGAACATCTCTTAATCCCATCTTAATAAAAAATGAAAACTTTTCTTTTAAATGCTCATTACTATATCCTAAAAGCGTTGGAAGACCTAAAATAAGTTTTAAAACTTCTTCTTTACTATAACCAAGTGATTGTATTACATCCATCTTCCCTTTTATATTATCAATACTTATACCATACAAATTTGGAAAAAAATTAGTTATTTTCAATACCTCTTCTTTTGTATACCCAAGTGCTTCTAAATCATTAAATTTCTGTTTAATAGTATTAACACCAGAAGCAAATAAAGAGGGAGATAAAAGCATTATTTTTAAAACTTGCTCTCTTTTGTATCCTAACGACTCTATCTCCTCTATTTTTTGCATAATACTATCAACGCTATGCCCATATACCTGAGGAGCTGAACAAGTAATTTTAATTACTTCTTCATCCGCATACCCTAAAGACTTCAAAAATTCAATCTTTTTAACAAAATTATCTATCCCATAAGTAAATAATGAGGGATATACAACAGTCATCTTTAATATTTGCGATTTAGTGTATCCAACTGATGAAAAAAATTCAAACTTTTCTTTAAGCCAATTAATTATAAATTCTTCTCCTCTATCTCTAAATATATAAGACTCTAATATCTTCTCTATCTGTTTATCAGTATATCCATATTGTTTAAACATTGCCTTTATCATAACATCACCTTTTTAGTCTTATTTACTTTATCTTTTTTTCGATTATCTTCTTCATATGAATATTTTTCTAACAAAGCTTTCTTATCTATTCCAAACTGTTGTTCAAAATGTTTAGCATCTTTAAATAGATAACCAAAATTGCTATAGTCTATTACCAAGTCTTTTTCTAAAGTTAAAAACATAAATCTAGCATATGTTAAATCTACACTTTGCATTAATAACTTTGGAGACATAGTAGCAATTTTTTCTATACCAATACTTCTTAAAAACTCAATTTTTTCTCTAATATTATCAATACCATAACTAAAAAGTGATGGTAAAGACTTTGTCATATGTAAAACTTCATCATTTGTATATCCAAGACTTTCTATATCCCTAATCTTCTTACTAATATTATTAATGCTATAACTGTATAACGCTGGAGAACTTAAAGTCATACTAATAACCTCTGATTTCGTATATCCTAGCTTTTCTATTTCTTCTATTTTCTTTCGCATACTATCAATAGAATAACTATACATATTAGGTAAATACATTAACATTTTCAATACTTGACTTCTTGTATAACCTAAAGATTCAATATCACTAATTTTTTTCTTAATACTTTCTGCGTTATGAGCAAATATACTAGGAAAAGATACAGTCATCTTAACTATCTCATTACTTCTAAATCCTAAAGACTCTAACATATTAATTTTTTCTTTAATACCACTAATTTTCAAATTTAATAACATAGGACAACCCACAGTCATTTTTAATACTTCACTATTTGTATATCCTAATGTTTCTAATTCATTAATTCTATTTTTAATTGTATTAATATTTAACCCAAATATATTAGGAGAAACAAAACACATTTTCATAGCTTGTGACTTTGTATATCCCAAGCTCTGCATATCGCACAATTTCTGTTTTATATTATCTATACTATATCCAAATATCATTGGCATCTTCAAAGTCATACGCAAAACATCAATTTTCTTATAACCTAAAGACTCCATATCAGTAATCTTCTTTTTCATATTACAAGTTGTATAACTATATATTGATGGAAATTGATAAGTCATCTTCAAAAGAGATTCTCTTTTATAGCCTAAAGACTCCATATCACTTAATTTTTGTTTCATGTAATCACAAGTAAGTCCTAAAATAGAAGGGGTCGATACAGTCATTTTTATTACTTGACTTCTACTATATCCAATAGATTCAATATCTTTTAACCTTTCATTTAATAAATCAATACTAGTACCATAAATTCTTGCATAAGAAGAAGTCATTTTAACGATTTGTTCTTTTGTATAACCTAAATGCATTAAATAATCTATCTTTTGACTTAAATTTTCAACTCTACAACTAAAAATAATAGGAAACATAGATGTCATTTTAATAATCTGTTCTTTAGTATGTCCAACACTTTCAAAAAAGGAATTATTTCTAATAATATTATTATACAAAACAACTTCATTATAACGTGGTAACATATAAGATAATATTTCTTCAATTTTCTCATCTGGATAACCATAATTTGTTAATAATTCTCTAATCATAATTCCTCCTCATTTCTTTTATTTTTTCTTTTTTAAACTTTCTTTTCTTATTTCTTCATCATAAGAATATCTTTCTAATAAAGCACTCTTTTCTATTCCAAATAATCTATTAAATCTACATTCTGGTATAAACATATATTTAGCATTCTCTAACGTAATATCCATATCACGTTCACCAGTTAAGTATTTATATCTTGCATACATCAAATCAACGCTAGGAACTAAATAATTAGGATTAGAAATAGTTAAATCTTTAAGACCAATACTATCTAAAAATAAAACTTTTTCTTTTATATTATCAATAGTAACACCAAACAAAGATGGTACAAGGGATGTCATTTTTTTAACATCATCATCACTATATCCTAAAGCTTTCATATCCCTAATCTTATTTGTTATACTTTCTAAACTAGTACTAAAAAGAGATGGATATCTAAGTGTCATCGCTTTTACTTGAGTACTACTATACCCCAACGATTTTAAAAAATTAACTTTTTCTTCTATTGTTTTAATTGAATAACTAAAAACATCTGAAAACTTACTTATTATTCTTAATACTTCAGAAGAATTATATCCCATCGCTTCTAATTGAATCATTTTATCTTTAATAGTCTTAACATCATATCCAAATATAACTGGAGTTTTTACAGTCATCTTAATTATTTCACTTTTAGTAAATCCTAGTTCTTCCATTTTATTCAATTTCTCAATAATTCCATCTGATCTTAATCCAAATACCTCAGAAGATAAAAGTGTTATCTTTTTTACTTGATCAAAAGAATAACCATATTGAATCAAACAATCAATTTTATCTTTTATCGCATTAAAACTTAATGAAAATAACAAGTAACCCGAACTAATTAATTTTAAAACTTGATTTCTTGTATATCCAAGACTTTCAATATCTTTAATTTTCTTTTCCATTGATGAAATACTATAACCATATATTTGAGGTCTTAAATAAGTAAACCTAAGTATTTTAGAATCACTATACCCTAAACTCTTCAAATATTCATTTTTTTTATCTAAAGATTCCTTGCTGTATCCCAAAATAGATGGAAACTTCAAAATCATCTTAAAAACACTAGCAAAGTCATACCCCATCGAAACTAAATCGTCAATTTTAGACTTTATAGTCTCTGTTTTTAATGCAAAAATAACTGGATTTTGTGAAGTAATTTTAATAATTTCTTTTTTCCCATATCCAAGACTCTTTAAGTATAAAATTATCTCTTCAATACTTTTTGCAAACGTCTCTTCTTTAAAAGTACTTAACATTTTATTATTTTTTATTTTATCTATTTCCTCTTCACTATATCCATATTTCCTTAATATTTCATCAATCATAAAATCACCTACAATTTTATTTATTTGTTAATTGTTTTCTTTTTTTATACTCATCATACCTATATCTATCAAGTAAATCTTTTTTTGTTACTTTAAATTTAGATTGAAACTGATGAGCATTTCTAAAAATAACCCAAGCAAGTTCTGCTTCTGAAAAATAACGTTCTTCAATTAAAAATCTAGATCTAGCATATGTTAAATCTGCACTTTGCATTAAATTTTTAGGGTTTTCTGAAATAGCACTCTCAACCCCAATACTTCTAGCTAATTCTAGTTTTTCTTTTATATTTTCTATACTATAACTAAAAAGAGATGGAAGAATTGAAGTCATTCTAAGAACTTCTTCTCTTGTATAACCTAAAGCAACAATATCATCTATTTTAGTAGCCATATTTGAAATTGTTCTTCCATATAATGATGGTAAATCTAAAGTCATTCTAAGAACTTGTCCTCTTCTATAACCAAGACTTTCTATTTCTACTAATCTTGTTTTCATTGTATTTATACTATAAGTAAATATTGAAGCAAAGTTAGAAGCCATTCTAATAATTTGATTTCTTGAATAACCTAATTCCTCCATATCAAAAACCTTATTTCTTAAATTTTCTTCACTATGACCAAATATTGGAGGAAGAGCTGAAGTCATCTTAATTATTTGATTTGGACTAAAACCAAGAGATTCTAAACATTTAATTGTTCTAGGAATAACTTTTAAAAAAGATTCATCTTTTAAAGTATTAAGCTTCTTATGAAGAAGAATTTTTTTAATTTGCTCTTCACTATATCCATAATCTCTTAAATATTCTTGAATCATAATGTCACCTAATCTTTCTTTTCTTTATTTAATTTCTTATTCTTTTTTCTTACTTCTGTATCATAATTATATATTTCAATAATATCTTTTTTTGAAATACCATACAATTCTTTAAATCTAGATTCCCCCATAAACAAATAGGCAGCATTTCTTAAATCAATATTAATTTTCTCTTCTTCTTGAAAAAAAAGATACCTTGCATAAGTTAAATCAACGCTTTGCATTAAATGTCTTGGATTCTTCATAACAAATTCTTCAACACCAATACTACGTACAAAACTAATTTTTTCTATAATATTATCACTATTATTACTGAAAATTGCTGGATGAATCAAAGTTATATGTTTTATTTCACTATCTGAGTATCCAAAACTTCTTAAAACATCAATTTTATCTTTTAAAAAATCAAAGCTAACAGTAAAAATAGAAGGAATTAAACTTATCATTCTTAATACTTCTTCTTTAGTGTATCCCAAGCTCTCTACATCTTTAATTTTATTAAGTAAATTTGCTTTTCCAATTGTATAAACTGCAGGAATCCTACTACATATTTTGAAAACTTGTTCTTTTGTAAAACCTAAAGCCTCAAGAAATCTAGTTTGCTCTTTTATTGATTCAATACTATAACTAAATATTGCTGGATTTAATAAAATCATCTTTTTAAGATTATCTTTAGAATGTCCAAGCTTCATCATATCATCAAGTTTCTCTTTCAAATTGTCTTGAGAATAACTTAAAATAGCAGGAAGTTTTGTAATAATTTTTATTGTTTCTTCAGGCATAAATCCAAATCTCTTTAATACAAGCAACTTACCTACAAGCTTTTCTGTACCACGGCTAAATATACTAGGAACCTTCGATGTTATTTTTATTATTTGTTCTTTCGTAAAACCATATATTTCAAGAAATCTTATACTATTTTCTATACTACTATATAATGCTTCTTCACTATATCTATCTAATGAATAAGAATTAACTATCGAATTAATTTGTTCATCTGTATACCCATATTTTTTTAAATACTGTTTATCCATACTTCCTCCTAAAGATTTTTCTTTTTTCTTTTATTAGTTTCTAATTTTTTTCTAACATCATCATAATTATATCTATCTAATAATTCATCCTTTGTTATCTTAAACAATTTCTTAAAAGCACTTTCTTCTCTAAATAACAATCTATAATTTGACAAATCAATTTCTTTTCCCAACTCTTCAGTTAAAAAACGATATCTTGCATAAGTTAAACCTACACTTTGCATTAAATGCTTTGGACTTTTAACACAAACATCACCAAGTCCAATACTTCTTAAATAAAAAATCTTCTCTTTCAAATTTTCTATAGAACAACTATAAAGTGATGGTAATTCTATTGTCATCTTTATAACTTCTTCATAAGAAAATCCCAACTCAACTAATTCATCTAATTTCTTTTTCATATTACAAGTTCCATAAGTGAAAATAGTAGGAAGTAAAGAAGTCATTCTTATCACTTCCTCATTGCTATATCCTAAAGAAATCATATCAGATATTTTTTCCTTAATATTATCAATACTTAAACTATAAATTGAAGGACAAAATATTGTCATTTTCAAAAAAACATCTTTAGAATAACCAAGTTTCATCATTTCATCAATTTTAGATTTTATATTATCCACACTATTACTTAAAAGAGAAGGAAGTTTTGTTGAAATTTTTATAATCTGTTCTTTGGTATATCCAATACCCTCTAATAAATTAATTTTCTCTTTTAATACATCAGTACTAATACTAAAAATAGATTTCTGCTTTGAAGTTATTTTAATTATTTGAGTCATATTAAAACCAAGCATCATTAAATCATCTATTTTTTGTTTAACATTATCATTTGATATAGAAAAAATAGCTGGATACTCTAGAAACATTTCTAAGACTTGCTCTTTAGAATATCCAAGATCAAGCAAATAATTTTTCTTATTATTAAATGAATTAATACTATAACTATAAACTCGTGGAAAACGCAAAGAGATCATAATCACTTCATCATTTATATACCCTTTTTCTCTAAACCAATCGATTTTACTTTTAATTGATTCTACCGAATAACTACATATAGGAGGAAAAGATGATATCATCATTTTAACTTGTTCATCTGTATACCCAGCTGCAACAAAAAAACTATGAACTTTTAAATAATTAGAATATAAAAAATCATCTCTTTGAGTTGAAAGAGAATAAGTCTCTTTTATCTTTTTAATTTCTTCTTCAGAATAACCTAAACTCTTTAATAGTTTTTCAAACATAACCTCACCCCTATGGTTTTATTTTAGTTTTTCTTGCCTCTTTACTATGCCTTCTATCTTCGTCATAACTATACATTTCTAATAACTGTTCTTTATTTATGTTATATCTTTTTTCAAATGTTTTAGATCCCATAAACAATCTAT
>JAGALD010000035.1 GCA_017625395.1 Bacilli bacterium
AGTGATTCATGGTGATATCTTTTGTAAAGACAAAATTGGTAATTTTATTGATGATGGATATAATGGTTCTGCTTATAGATATGATGATGATAAAGTAATAAAAATTCAAGAGTGTCCTGGAAGTGCTTATCAATATGATGTAGTATCTTCTATAAAAAATTTAAATTTGGCAAACTTTTATAGATTATATGATGTTTTATATATTGAAAAGTGTGGATTAAGAACATTTAAGGGAACTATTTCACAATATTACTCTGATGTTGACATTAATTTATGGACTGAAAGAGTTGATTATGTTATTGATGGATTTAATGGTATTCTTAACTCGGCATCTAGATTAGGGGAAAATAGAATTTTGATAAATGATATCAGTTTGAACAATGTTATTCTGACATCTAATGGGCCTGTTGTTATAGATGTAGATGATTATATTAAAGATTTAAGTTCTTCTTCTTTAGAAATTACTTTAGAGAATTTTCGTATATTAAAAGAAAATGTTTTTAGTGGTTTATTACTTTCACATTATATGAGATATTTGATTGATGGACGTAATAATGGTCAAATTATTGCAGATGAACGAAGTAAAGTATTAGGTTTTATTGATCAATTAGTTAATTCTGATAATGCAAATGATAAAGATGAATTTTTTAGAAGTTTGTCTAAATACAAATATCCGGTAGATTATTTAAAGCATCGATAGTTCATAAAATGCTTAAAAAGCTTGTATTTTAAGTTAAAATATGATAAATTATTAACTAGCAAACGGGGTGATATTAATGAAAGCTGTTTTATTAATAATTTCAATTTTATTAATAGCTATAGTATTATTACAAAGTAACAAAGCAGAGGGTGCTTCTCAAATTATTTCTGGTGGAAATGCCGATTTGTTTGGTCAAAGAAAAGAACGTGGAGTTGAACTTTTTATAAGTAGACTTACTTTTGCACTTGGAGCATCATTCTTTTTAATCTGTTTAATTATGAATTTTATGTAATATTGTGGACTATTAATAGTCCTTTTTTTGTGCTATACTTTTGTTAGGATGTGAAGATATGAAGGAACGAATTTTAGAGGCATTAAAAGATGTTGGAAGAGCATTAAGATATGAAGAAATTGATTCTTTGTTAGATATTAGGACAATTGAGGAAACTAAAGAGATGGCTGAGGCATTAATAGAACTTGAGTGTTTGGGAGAAGTATATCATTCTAATAAAGATAAATATATGCTTTTTTCTGATAGTAATTTGAAAAAAGGTGTTTTAAGAGTAAATAAAAAGGGATTTGGATTTGTTGAAGTTAATAATGAAGAAGAAGATATTTTTATTTCTATTGATAATATAAAAGATGCTCTTGATGGTGATACTGTTGTAGTAGAAGTTACTGAAGTTAAGGAAGACGGAAGAAGAGAAGGTAGAATTCTTAGAATTATTAAAAGAGGAATATCCACAGTTATTGGGGAAATTTATTTTAAACGTGGAATTGGGTATATAATTCCTGATGATAAAAAGATAAAAGCTGATATTGAAATTCCTAAAAAGAAAAATATGGGTGCAGTAGATGGTCATAAAGTTGTAGTAGAAGTTACTGATTTTAAGAAGCGTGGAAAATGCTATGGAGAAGTTATAAAGATTCTAGGACATAAAAATGATCCTGGTGTTGACATTTTATCTATTGTGGAAAAATTTCAAATTAAAAACACTTTTGATAAAGAAGTTATTGAATCCCTTGATTCTATTCCAGAAGAGATTGACGAAAAAGACAAAGTTGGAAGAAGAGATTTAACTGGTGAAGTAATATTTACTATTGATGGTGATGATACAAAAGACATAGATGATGCTATTTCTATTGAAAAGCTTGAAAATGGTAATTATAAGTTAGGTGTTCATATTGCAGATGTATCTTATTATGTTAAAGAGGGAACTCCACTTGACAATGAAGCAATGGAAAGAGGTACAAGTGTATATTTAGTTGATAGAGTTATTCCGATGCTTCCACATAAGTTATCTAATGGAATTTGTTCGTTGAATCCTGATGTTGAACGTCTTGCTATTTCTTGCGTTATGGAAGTTGATAAACACGGTAAGACTGTTGATTATGAAATTTTTGAGAGTGTAATTAAATCAAGAATTCAAATGACTTATAAAAAAGTTAATAAGATTTTGGAAGAAAATGTTGTCTCTGAAGGTTATGAGCCATATGTTGAAAAACTTAGATTGATGGCAGAACTTGCAAGCATTATTAGAAAGTTTAAGATTAATAGAGGATATCTTGATTTTGGTGTTAATGAACCTAAAATTTTAGTTGATGAAAATTGTGTTCCAACTGATATTGTATTAAGGGAACGTGGTGTTGGAGAAAATTTAATCGAAGACTTTATGATACAAGCAAATGAATGTGTTGCAACTCATATATTTTATATGAATTTACCTTTTATTTATCGTGTGCATGAATATCCAAAGGAAGATAAAATAAAAGGATTCTTATCGTTCGTATCTAGTTTGGGGTATACTATACCTGGAAATATTAAAGATACAAATCCTAAGGCAATGCAGAGTTTATTAGAGTTTTTAAAAGACAAGAAGGAATTTAAGATTTTATCTAGTTTATTATTAAGAAATATGCAAAAAGCTGTTTATTTGCCTCAAAATCTAGGTCACTATGGACTTGCAAGTAAATGTTATACACATTTTACTTCTCCTATTAGAAGATATCCTGATACAACAGTTCATAGACTTTTAAGAACTTATTTATTTAATAAGGATATGTCAACTGATACAATTAATCATTGGGAAGAAAAGTTGATTTTTGTAAGTGATCATTCTTCGTTAAAAGAAAGGTCTTCGGTTGACTGTGAAAGAGAAGTAGAAGATATGAAGATGGCTGAGTATATGGAAAATCATATTGGTGAAGAATTTGAAGGTATGATTTCTTCTGTTACTAATTTTGGAATGTTTATTGAACTTGATAATTTAATTGAAGGTCTTGTTCATATTTCAGAATTAGATGGATATTATAATTATGATGAAGCATCTCAATCTTTAATTAATGAAAAGAATAATAATAGATATACAATAGGTGAAAGAGTACTTATTAAAGTTACTGCTGCATCTAAGGAAGAGAGAACTATTGATTTTGCAATTGTCAAAAAACTGTAGGTGATTATACATGGAAATTTTAAATAGAAAAGCGCGACATGATTATTTTATTACAGAAGAATATGAGTGTGGTATTGTACTTAAAGGAACCGAAATTAAATCTATTAGAAATGGTAGTTGTAATATTGGGGATAGTTATGGACACATAAGAAAGAATGAGCTTTATATATTGAATATGTTTATTGGTGTTTATAAAGAAGGTAATATTTTTAATCATGAAGAAACTAGAACAAGAAAACTTTTAATGCATAAAAAAGAAATATTGAAGTTAGCTAATAAAGTAAAATTAGAAGGTTATACTTTAATACCATTAAAAGTGTATTTTAAGAACAATAAAGCAAAGGTATTATTAGGTCTTTGTAAAGGTAAAAAAGATTATGATAAACGTGAGACTGTTAAAGAACGTGATATAAAAAGGGAATTAGCTAAAAGGACTTTTGCTAAATATTAACATTTGAAATGTTATATCTTTTATGATATAATGTTTCTCGATATGGGGCCGACTAGGTTTCGACGGGATTAATAGAGTATGGATGGCAAGTCGAGGCATACGTAAATGCATCAGTTAAAATAACTGGAAACAAAATTAAAAATACACTTGCTGCAATGTTCAATAGAAACGCTGTAGCTTTTGCCTAATTTAAGTTAGGAAGTGTGCTTCTTTTATTTCCTTTCCTGTGGGAAATTTAAGGGGCTTATTTAGCAGGATATATCATTATGATGTCTATAAGTAGTGATGAATTTTATAGGCTGGCTATGTGTTAATTTGTTAATTAGTTTTTCATGTAGTAAGATTTTGTAATTGACTAAACTTGTAGAAGTCTATATATCATTTTTTTCGGACGGGAGTTCGATTCTCCCCGGCTCCACCAT
>JAGALD010000036.1 GCA_017625395.1 Bacilli bacterium
ATATGAAAATAATGTGTATAGGTCAATCGGCATATGACATAACATTGCCTCTTGATCATTATCCAATAGAAAATAAAAAAGTAAGAGTATATGGAAAAGTTGAATGTGGTGGAGGAAGTTCATCAAATTGTGCTTATTTATTAGCAAAGTGGGGAATAAATACTTATTTTGCTGGAGTAATTGGAAATGACTACTATGGTAGTAAGATTCAAAAAGAATATAATGATGTAGGAGTAAACACAAAATACCTTCAAGTAACAGATAATTTTCCAACAACTTCAAGCTATATAATTGCAAATACTTCTATTGGAAGTAGAACGATACTAACTAATAGAGATAAAAATATAAGGATGCAACCAATGGAAGTAACAGATGAGTTTGACTTTTTACTATTTGATGGTTACGAAAAAGAATTTTCAATGGAAGTAGTAAGAAAAAATCCAAATGCCATAAAAATACTTGATGCAGGAAGTATGAAAGAAGCAACAGTAGAGCTTGCGCATGTAGTAGATTATGTTGTTTGTTCACACGATTTTGCAGAGGATTTCTCAAATGTAAAAATTGATTATAACGATATAAATACAATCATTAGAGCATATGATAATTTAAAAAAAGAATTTACTCATAATGTAATAATTACCCTAGAAGATAGAGGTTGTTTCACTTACATAGAAGGAAAAGGTTATACTTTAATACCAAGTATTAAAGTTAAATCAATTGATTCTACTGGAGCGGGCGATATCTTCCATGGTGCATTTGTCTATGCATTAGCAATGGGATATGATTTAGAAAAAGCCTTAAGATTTTCTAATATAACTGGTGCCTTATCTGTTGAGAAAATTGGAAGTAGATTCTCAATTCCTGAATTAGAAAGTGTTATTAACAGATACAATGATACTATATCGCAGTAGTATGCCCCAAATTGATTTGCACGGTGAAGATCGAATTGGCGCAAGAATATTAGTACAAAGCTTTATAAATGATAATTATAAACTAGGAAATGAAGAATTTGCCATAATACATGGAGTAGGGCAAGGAATATTAAAAAAGGAAGTGGATAACGTGCTAAAAAGGGATAAACGAGTTTTAGAGTTTAGAATGGATTGTTTTAATTCCGGATGTACGCTTGTTAGAATATGTAAAAAACTTGACAAAAAGCAGTTAATATGCTATAATACAGCACATAACTTGAAGGGGGAATAAAAATATGTATACTGATGATGAAGAAAGAAGAGGACTTCCTATTAAGACATTCTTAATAAGCTTAATCATAATAATAATCTTAGTTTTATTATTAATTTGGCTATTACCAATGCCTAATATGAAAGGAATCAATAATAGAATATTTAATGCAAATATTCAAGAAATGAAAGATGCTGCAATACCTTATTTTACAACAGATAAGTTACCGCAAAAAGTTGGTGACAAGATAACTTTAACATTAAAAGAAATGATCGAATTAAAACTACTATTACCATTTACAGATAAAAATGGTGATGCATGTGATGTTGAAAAGTCATATGTAACTCTAACTAAAAAAGAAGATTCATATGAAATGAAAGTTAACTTAAAATGTAATGAAGAAGAAGACTATATTCTAGTAACTTTAGGATGCTATTCTTACTGTACTTCTGCAATTTGTGAACCAGAAACAAAAGAACCAGAAAAAGAAGAAGAGAAAAAACCAGAACCAGTTAAACCGGTAGTAACAGGACCATCTTGTGTTCTATATGTATCAAACGGAACATTAGGAAATAACGGTTGGTATAAATCAAATGCAGTAGTTAAATTTAAAACAAAAACTACAACAACTAAAGGTGCAACAATAACAAGTTATGGTATAGGAACAGGTAGTGTAAATTACAATAAAAATTCTTCATTTACTGTAACTAATGATGGAAAAACTACAGTTTATGGATATGTAAAAGATTCAAATGGAAAAACTGCAACTTGTAGTATAGTTGTTAAGAAAGATACTGTTAAACCAACTTGTAAGTTAACAGTTCTATCAGGAACAAAAGGAAATGACGGTAGCTATGTATCTGATGTAGTTATAGGTTTTGCAAGTAAAACTGATGCTGCAAGTGGTATCAATGCCTATGGATTAACAAATGCATCATCTGCAAATTATAACAATAAAACAAAATATACAGTTGCAACAAACGGAACACACAAAATTTATGGATATGTAAAAGATGCAGCTGGACATACATCAACATGTGATATTACAGTAAAACGTAATGCTAAAGATACTAATTCAAAACCAAGTTGTACTTTAAAAGTAACAAGTGGAACACTTGGAAATAACGGTTGGTATGTTGGAGATGTAAATATTGCATTTGCTACAAAAACAACAACAAATGGTGCAACAATTAGTAGCTTTGGACTAGGTACTTCAGAAAATTATTCTGGAAGTAATACATATACAGTAACAAAAGATGGAACAACAACAGTTTATGGATATGTAAAAGATTCAAATGGACATACTGCAACATGTAGTATAGCAATAAAAAGAGATGTAATAAAACCAAGTTGTTCATTAAAAGTAACAAAAGGTACATTTAATTCAGCTGGATATTATACATCTGATATAACAATCGGATTTAATTCCAAAGTAGATTCAAATAGTGGAATTGCAAACTTTGGAATTGGAAAAGAAGAGACATATTCTGGAAATGACAGTTATACAATAAAAACTGTTGGAAAACATACAGTTTACGGTTACATAAAAGATAAAGCTGGAAACACTGCAAAATGTAGTATTACAGTTGAAAAAAGAAATGCATTAGAATATCAATACAAAAAAGATATAGCAGCACAATATAGTAATTGGAGTAATTGGGCAACATATACTTATAATCCTAATTCAAAACCAAGTTTTGGAAAATACAACTTAATAGAAATTGAAGATTTAGGAAAATCAACAGTAGTTGACTATTATCAATACTCAAGAGGAGATGCAATTAAGCAAAATAAAGTTGTTAAAGTAGGTACTGCAACTCAAACATATTGTAAAGAATATAGTTATTACAGAACTACAACAACAACTGCAACAACAACTACAACATATGCTGTAAAAACAGGAGAAGGATGGAAGTTTGTTGGACAAGTAGTAACAACAGGAGTTCCAACTGATACATTATCAGTTAAATATGAATTTGTTGGATTAGATTGGTCAAACTGTGGAACAGAATGTACTAGAGCACCAAAGAAAATATGGAACAAATATACAAGAACAGTTTATAAAGTTCCAACTTCAAATACAGTTTATGACACAAAAACTGGTGTTACAGTAACATGTAATGCAACAGCAACAAAACAAGTTGAATTATTTGATACAATAAGTATAATTGTTGGATATGAAGAAATTAAAACACCAGTATACAAAGATGTATACAAATATAGAGAAAGAAGACGTACTTTAGTAAGTGAAGCTTACACAGATTACAAATGGAGTACATATAATAATCAGACATTACTAAATCAAGGATATACAATGACAGGTAACACAAGAATCGCTGAATAAGGATGGGGATAATATATGAATGATTATAGAAAAATTAGTTTAGTAAACGAATTTAATGAAGAAACAAAAGAATGGGAAGTAAGAACTGTTGTATTCTTTAGAAATGGAGAAGCTCCATTAATAGAAGATTTTAACGGTGAAGAACATTTAAGAGAAATAGCAGGACTTATCGAGTCAGCTGGATTAAATATCTTAGATAATGGGTTAGCTAATGCTTGCCAAACAGGAATTGTTTCAGTAGTTAAACGTGAAGATACAAAACAAATGGCTGAATTAAATTCAGAAATACTTCAAGAGCAAATTAGATATTCAAATACACAACAAGAAGAAATAGAAGAAGTTCAAGAAATGAAAGAAACTGCTGAAGTTGAGAAAACAGCAGAAAGAAAACTTGAATTATCACTTGAAGATAGACAATTAGCAGACTATTTTAGATATAGAGCAGATATTGATAGAAAAACTGAATTACATAATAATGGTCAATTACCACCAGTTGGTATTAGAGCAATAGAAGAAGATAAAGCAGCAATTGAAAGACTAATTTCTGAAAATGAAAGAGTATGGGCTCTTGAAGAAGCAAGAACAAGACTTCTTAATGGAAATTTAAAACAAGAAGAATATGATAGAATTAATGATACATATAGAGCTCAATTAGCAGAAGCAATTAGAAATCTTGAAAATCAAACTATAGAAAACAATAATGAAATAGAAGTAGAATCAACTGAAGAAATAGAAGAAGAATTTGAACAGTTTGAAGGTAAGGATTTAGATACATACAATGCAATGATGGATGTAATTGATATGTGTAGAGAATGCCGTATCAATGACGAAAAATTTGAAATTGTAATCAACAGAAGTCTTGAAGATAATTCAACAAGAGAAGTTAGAATTACTCTAGTAGGTGGAATAGCAAGAGATAGCTTTGAATTTACATTTGAAAATGGAGATTTATTTGATCAACATTTAGATGAAATTGTTAGAACAGCATCAATTGATGATGAAATAGTTAAGAAAGAAGAAACACCTACTGAGTTATCTGAACGCATTAGTAATTCAATTACAGTAGTAACTACAAAAGAAGGAAACCAAGTTGTAATTAGATATAGTGTTCCTAATAAAACTAATGAATTAGTTGAAGAACCAATAGTTGAGCCAATTGAACCAAAAGAAGAAAAGAAACAAGAAGAAATAGAAGAAAATATACCAAAAACAAAACGTATTTTAAATCTAAACGAAGAAGATCGCGAACTAGCAAATTACTTTAAACTAGCAGCTTTAAGAGAACAAAATCAACTTTCAGAAGAAGAACAAAATCGAATCGATGAACTTGCTGAAAAGAATGAAAGAGTTTGGGGGCTTGAAGAGGCTAGAAGAAGATTATCTGAAGGAAGATTACATCAAGAAGAGTATGATAGAATTCGTGAAACATATAGAGCTCAATTAGCAGAAGCAATTAAAAATGCTGAATATGTAGAAGTTGAAGTTAAAGAAGAACCTTCATTCAAAAGAAGAATTGAATTACCTGAAGAAGATAGACAACTAGCAGATTATATGAAACTTAACTTATTAAGACATAGAAATCAAATTTCAAAAGAACAACAAAATTTAATTGAAGAGTTAGCTAGTAAAAATGAAAGAGTATGGGGACTTGAAGAAGCAAGAACAAAACTTCTTAATGGAGATTTAAAACAAGAAGAATATGATAGAATTTATAGTACATATAGAGCACAATTAGCAGAAGCAATAAAAGAAGTAGCTAATAATCAAAAAGAAAATAATGATGTTAATAACAGTTATACAGATAACAATAATACTGATAACAAAGTTGATATATCTGAAGATGTACGTGTTGTAGATGAAGAAAGAGATGATTTAAGAAGACAAGTAATAGAACTTCTTAAACTAAGACAAAATCAATTACAACAACAAGAAAACGAGAAAATTGGGTTGACTTCAAATCCATCAGTTGAAAAGGATAATACAGTAGTAGAACCAGTAGTTCCACAAGTAAAACCTGTAGTAGAACCTAGTGTTACAGAACCGGAGAAAACCTTAAGAAAAAAATATGATGAAGCAATGAATAAACTAAAAGAACAAAGAGATGATTTAAGAAGAAGAGCTTCAAATATTTTAAACGAAAGAAAAGAATTGTTATCAAAAGAAGAAGAAAAAAATCATGTAGAAAAACCAGTTCAACCAGTGACACCTATTGTAGAACCAGTTGAACAAGTAATTTTACCAGTAAAACCTGAAGTAGAACCAGTTGAGCAAATAGTTCCACCAATAAAACCTGAAGTAGAACCAGTTCGTCCAACAAATCCAGTAAAACCTGGAGCAGTATTAAAACCTGAAGGAATTAATGATGGAAAACCTACTCAAACAGCTGGAAATATTCAAACTAACGGTGAACAAAAACAAGTTGAAGGTGTTCCAGGAAAAGTAACTGTAACAAGCAAAGGTAAAAAATTCTTAAAATGGCTTGCTAAAGGTGCAGCATTTATAATAGCAGTTTTAGGTATTCATGATATTGCAAATAAGTTGAAAGATACATTTAAACCAAAAACTCAAAATAATCAAAGTACAAATACAAATGTAAATACAAGTGTTGTAGATACAAGAGTAAATAATTATTTTGATAAGATGAATGTTCCAGCATCAACAAGAGCATTTATTGGTCAAGATGCAGTTATGAGCTTCTTAGGTGAATTTAAAAATGAAGATCAATTTAATGAAGTTTTAAGTGCATTATGCTATGGTTATGAAGCAAACATTCTAACAACAAAAGATGGTAACTTTAGATTAGATGCAGATGGAAATAACTATTTAAGATCATTTACATCAGATTTCCTATGTGCAAAGGTTGTAGTAAATAATTATACTCCAGAACAAATGCGTGCAGTATTTGGAGATTCAGATATAACATATGAACAAATCATGGATGGATTTAGAAGTTACTGTACTACAGTAGCAGTATATGGTACAACTGCAACAGAAAATCTACCATTTAAATATTTAACTAATGGTGATGTAAATGCAACAGAAGCATTAGAAAATCTATCAACAAGATTATCTATTGTTAACCTAAATAGAAAAAATGGTACATTAACAAGTAGACATACAGATGCATTTATTTCAACAGTACATAAAATATTTGTTCAAAATGATCAATCATTAGGATTAACAGAAGGAACAAAAACAGTTGCTGCAGCATTAGTAGATGGATATATGTATAGTCAGGCACAAGTTTCAAATGGAGAAGCACTATACTTACATGCTGATGACGGATATGCAAAAGCAGGAATAAATTTACGTGAAGTTGATGGAAGAGTGGCATTAGTATCAGGTGATTCTACTGCATATCATTTCTCAAACTTATATGATGTAATTAATTATGGTTATGGAAATGTTAATGTTTCAGATCGTAGATGCCTAACAGCACAACAAGTATTATTAGAAAACTTGAGTGAAATGAGAGAATTAGCAAATGTAACAACAGACCAAGCAACATTAGAATTTGCAAACTTACTATACCAAAATGGAATGAAAGGATATGCTGATGAAGTTTCTAAGGGAAATTGTACACCAGAATTATTAGCAAGAATAGAAGCTGCAAATCCAGTATTAAGTGATGAAATTGATGCGTATGAACAATCAATGCGTGCAGTTGATACAGAATATGTTCCATTCAATAAAGTAACAACAGGTGTAGATGAATTATTAGGTATAACACAAACAAGAAACAACATTGCTGATTTGATAAATGTAAGAAGAAATATGCTATATATGTATAATGATTATGAGATAACAAGCGGAAGAAGATATGTTTCAAATAATCAATATGGCGGATACAACAACAATAATAATAACCATAATAATAACAATAATAACAATAATTCAAATACAACTACAACAACAACTACAACAACCACACAAGAAGAAGTTGAATTTGAAGATTTAACAGAAGAAGAACAAGAAGAAGCGTTGACTATTATTGAACAAATAGAACAAGCTGAACAAGCTGAACAAAATCAAGATTACCAAGAAGGTATTGATGCATTAAGAGATGCTGTTCAAAGTGGAGTTCCAGAAGCAGAAGTAGTTCGAATTGGTAACCAATACGGAATAACAGTTGATGAAGACTACTATGAAAATATGACTGAAGCTTTAAATCAACAAGAACAAGGTGAACAACTAGCTGCACAACAAGATGAAGAATATGAAAGAAGAAATGAGCAAGCTAGAAAAGAAGCTGAAGAAAGAGCAAGAAGAGAAGCCGAAGAAGAAGCAAGAAGAAGAGCAGAACAAGAAGCTTTAATAAATCAAGGTCAAGGAACACCAAATCAAGAACAAACAAATCAAAATCAAACAACTCAAGATCAAACATACGATCCACAAACAGATTCAGACAGAGTTGATTACGAAGCTGGAGAAGAACCTTATGTTCCAACTTCATCAACAACTAAAGAAGGATTACTTGCAGCAAGAGACATATTAACAGCACATATGGATATCGATGCTTTAGGATTAGATACTGAAAATGAACATACAATGAGAATGTAAAAAAATAAAGAGAAATATAAGTAATTATATTTCTTTTTTTTTGTTCATATACTATATAAAGGTGGTTTTATGATAAAGAAAATTGCAAGCATTTTAGGTACAGTCTCTCTCATTTGTTTTAGTTTTTATTATACAGATAGTGCAATTGACGTAATAAGAAAATCAGATCCAATAATGAAAGAGATTGTCGAATATAGTAATAACTATGAAGATTCTGTTATTGAGTCCAAAAAAATAAATAATAATATTATTCCAGGTGTAACAGGTACAAAAGTAAATATTGATGAGAGTTACAATCGAATGAAGCAAGTAGGAAAGTTTGATGAAAATTTAATAGTTTTCGAAACAGTTGCGCCTACTAACTCATTAGAAAATGATTATGATAATTATGTAATTTCGGGTAGTCCAGTAATAAACAATGTATCCATAATAGTAAAAGCTAATAACAAATTATATATTGAGGAAATTCTAACAATCTTAAATAAGAAAGACGTAAAAGTAACATTTTTTTTACCAACAAGTTTATTTGAAAATTCATTAGAATTAATAAAAACAGTTGCAAGTAATGGCCATAATATCGAGTTATTAGATGATAATTATAATCAATCAATAATCAAAAAATATAATAATATAAAAAAAATAACACTAGGAAGTCCTCTAGATTATTGCTATACAGAAACAAAAAATACAAGATTACTTGAAAATTGTAGTAATGAAAAAAAACATACAATTATTCCGGGAATAATTTCAGAATGCAATTTATATAATGATGTAAAAAATGAACTAGAAAATGGTTCAATTATTTCAATATCAAATAATCAAAATACAATTAAGGAACTACCTGTGGTGATAAATTATATAAAACAAAAAGGGAAAAATATTGTTACATTAGAAAATCTATTGAAAGAATAAAATGTGACAATATTCTTTCTTTCTTTTTAATAAAATGTTCTTGTGGTGGTGATATGAAAGTATATGTTGATTTATTATTTATCTTAAATGTATGGATTGATTTTCTATTACTTTTGACAGTAAGCTATGTTTTAAAAAAATTTACATCAATAAGAAGAATTCTTTGTGCAAGTTTTGTTGGAGGAATCTCAACTATTTTTCTTTTTCTAAATGTATCAAGTACAATTTTAGCATTATTAAAAGTACTCATTTGCTCACTAATGTTGCTAATTTCCTTTTCATTTAACTCACTAAAAAGTTTTATAGAGAATATAATTTATTTTTATCTAGTAAGCATTATTTTAGCTGGTGTTATTTACTTAGTAAGAAACAATTATAATATAAATAATTTTTTTAATAATTTTCTTCTGCTTATAGTAACGACACCAATTATACTTTATGTGTATTATAGAAAAACAAAGAAATTGAACAATCACTATAATAATTTATATAATGTTGAGCTCTATTACCTTGGTAATATATATAAATTTACCGCATTTCTAGATACAGGAAATAGATTATATGATCAATATAAAAGAAGACCAATAATTCTTGTAAATACAGATAAAATTAGCTTTGATTATTCTAAAGGAATACTAGTTCCATTTAAAACCGCTGATGGAAAAACAGTTCTCAGGTGCTTGATTGCAGATAAAATAGTAATTGATAATAAAGTTACTAAACAAAATGTAGTATTCGGATTAGTTAGTGAAAAATTTAATATTGAAGAAGTAAATATGCTATTACATTCAGATTTATTAGGAGGATAATATGATAAGTTTATTACTATTTGTTATTTATTTCATAAAAGTTAGTAATGTTTTATATTATGTTGGTGCAACAGATAAATTGCCAGAGCCCTTAACTAAGGAAGAAGAAGAATTTTATTTGGTTATGGCAAGTGACGGTGACACAATGGCCAAAGATAAATTAATAGAACACAATCTAAGACTTGTAGTGTTTCTTGCCAAAAAATATGAAAATACTATGGTTGATTTAGAGGATTTAGTAAGTATTGGAACAATAGGTCTAATTAAAGCAATTAATACATACAGCATGGATAAAAATATAAAACTTGCAACATATGCTTCAAGATGCATTGATAATGAGATATTAATGTATTTACGAAAAAATAAAAAAGTGAAAACAGAAGTAAGTTTTGATGAATCACTTAGTTTCGATGCAGATGGAAATGAACTACACCTAGAAGATATATTAGGAACTGATCCAGATATTGTTACAAAAAATATTGAAGAAAGCAATGATAAGAAATTAATGTTAGAAGAAATATCTAAGCTAAATAAACGTGATAAGGAAATTATGATAATGAGATATGGCTTATTGGGATATGAAGAAAAAACACAAAAAGAAGTAGCAGAAATTCTTGGTATAAGTCAGTCATATATTTCAAGAATTGAAAAGAAAGTTATCAGAAGATTAAGAACCATAATAAAAGTATAAGAACTAAAAATAGTTCTTTTTTTATAATATATTAATGTTTATTTACATATAAACTGTAATATTTCAGAAAAAACAATTAATAAAAAAATAAGTATGGTATAATATTTAATAGAGGTGAAAATATGAAAGTTATAGTTAGTGCTGGTGGAACTGGAGGTCATATTTATCCTGCCTTGGCAATTATAAATAAACTAAAAGAAAAACATCGTAATTGTGAAGTTTTATATATTGGTACAACAGATAGAATGGAAGCAACATTAGTCCCATCCCTAGGAATAAAATACAAAGGGATTCCAATGAAAGGACTAAATAGAAAAAATATTTTTAAAAATGTTAGTGTTTTAAAATCATTTAATGCTGCTATAAATAGAGCTAAAGAAATAATCTCAGAGTTTAAACCTGATATAGTTTTAGGAATAGGTGGATATATTACAGCCCCTGTTATTTTAGCAGCACATAAATTAGGAGTAAAAACTTTTATTCATGAACAAAATTCAATACCAGGTCTTTCCAATAAAATATTAAAGCGTTACGCAGATGTAGTAGGTGTTTCTCTAAAAGATAGTATGAAATACTTCAAGGGAGCAAATGTTGTCTTTACTGGAAACCCAAGAAGCGAAGAAGCAGCATTTGCTAAACCAGTTAAAAAATCAAAATATGACTTATCTGACTCAAAAAAATTAGTTTTATTTGTTATGGGAAGTCTTGGATCATTAACAATTACAAATATCATGAAAGATATAATTCCATCTTTTAAAAATAAAGATTATGAAGTTTTATTTGTTACGGGAAAAAATTATTTTGAATCATATAAGGATGTAAAAATTCCAAATAATGTTAAAATGGTTCCAAATCTAGATGATATGTTATCTGTTTTAAAGAAAACAGATTTAATAGTAACTAGAGCGGGTGCATCTACTATAGCAGAAATAACATCAGTAGGCATTCCAGCCTTAATGATTCCTTCTCCATATGTTACACACAATCATCAAGAGAAAAATGCAAAAGTTTTAGAAGATAATAATTGTGCAATAGTTATTAAGGAAAAAGAAGTAACAAAAGAAATTTTAATAAAGAATATTGATGATCTTTTATCTGATAAAGATAAACTACAATCTATGAAAAAAAATAGTAAAAAAATGGGCGTAATTGATAGTGCCACCAAAATAGTAGAAATAATAGAAGATTTAGTAAATGGTGAGAAGAATGATTGATGTAATAAAATTTATCGAAGATAATGACATAGGAAAATATCAAGAAAATGTCAGCATGGCTAAACATACCACTTACAGAGTTGGTGGAATAGCAAAAATTATGGTGTATCCAAAAGATGAAAAAAAACTTATAAAACTATTAAGGGAATTAAAAAATAAAAAAATATTATATAAGATTTTAGGTAATGGATCAAATACATTATTTAGCGATAAAATATTCGATGGAGTAATAATAAAATTAGATTGCCTAGATGAAATAACTTTTTTTAGAAATACTATAAAAGCAGGAAGTGGAGTTAATCTAATAAAGTTAAGCAATATGGCAGTTAGAAAATCTCTTTCGGGACTTGAATTTGCAACAGGAATACCAGGAACAGTAGGCGGAGCAGTATATATGAACGCCGGAGCATATAAAAGTGATATGGGATATGTTGTAAAAAGTGTAAAAGTTATAACTCCAAAATTAGAAATTATAACTATGACTAATAAAGAATTAGACTTTCATTATAGAACATCTTTCTTACAAAAAAATCCTGGATATATCTGCTTAGAAGCAACATTTCAACTAAAAAAAGGCGATAAAAATGAAATGCTTGAACTAGTACGAGATAGAAAAGAAAGAAGACTGGCTAGCCAACCACTAGATTATCCATCAGCAGGATCTGTTTTTAGAAATCCAGAAAATTTATTTGCTGGAAAGTTAATAGAAGATTTAGGCTACAAAGGCTTAATTAGAGGTGGAGCAAAAGTAAGTGAAAAGCATGCTAATTTCATAATTAATTATAATAATGCAACAGGTTCTGACATAAAAGAATTAATTGAATTCATTAAAGAAGAAGTTTTAGATAAATATGGGTTAGAGCTAAAAGTAGAACAAGAATTTGTAAATTGGGAGTAGGATATGGCGAAAAAAAAGAAAGTTGTCAAAAGACATAAAATAAAATTCTTATCAATATTAATATTAATATTGGTAGTAGTTTTACTATACTTTCTTATAAACGGAATATTATCATTTAAAATTCAAAACATTTATATACATGATACCAATTTTTTAAATGATGAATACATATTAAATGTTGCTAAAATAGAAGACTATCCAAGTTACGTTAAAAATTCGACAAGAATTCTAGAAAAAAGATTAGAAGAAAGTCCATATATAAAAAATGCGGAAGTAAAGAAAAGTTTTCTTGGTGTAATTGATATTTATATTGAAGAAAGTAAAGTCTTGTATTATAAAGAGTATGATAAAAAATATGTATTAGATACAGGAGAAGAAGTTGATTCTCTTACATATAATTTTTCACCAGTAAGAGTAATAAATTATATTCCTGATTTAGTTTATGAAAGATTTTTTAAGAAAGTTCTAGAATTTAATTCTGATGTTTTAGATAAAATTTCTCAGATAAAGTATGATCCAAGTGAATACGATGATAGTAGGTTTTTATTCTATATGGTTGATGGAAATTATGTTTATATGACAATTTCAAAATTTGAAACAATAAACTATTATAATCAAATTTATCCAACTCTAAATGGAAAAAAAGGAATACTTTACTTGGATTCTGGTAATCATTTTCAAGAATTTAAATAGAGAGCAATGCTCTCTTTTTTAGTAGTAAAAAAATTGTTGTGTTTGATATGGAAATGGTGGAGGTGGTGGGAAGAAATATATAGGTCTATTGTTGTTATTCCATAAACTTCCAGCTATTCCACCCAATACAAATGGAAATACAAAGCCACCACCAAATCTGTTGTTTCCTCTTTGAGGATAAAATCTATTATACATAAAAAAACCTCCTATGGTATTTTATGCATAGGAGATTATTTTGCAATTTTCAATCTATAAAAATTAATACTTGGATGATTAAATAATCTAAAATTATATTTTGAATTACCAAGCCCGCTAGATATAAATAATTCAGTATCTTTTATTTTATAATAACTATCAATGTATTTTTTTGCATTATCTTTTTTTATTATTCCCCCAATAAAAGGTAGTCTTATTTGACCATTGTGTGAATGCCCTGCAAATATTAGATTAGGATTAAATATCTCTACAATACTATCACTATTATCAGGAATATGAGTTATAGCAATTGAAAATGTATTATCTTGTTCTTCTTTTAACGATTGATAATTAGAAACATCGTTACCTAGTGCAAATAATTGAATGAAAGAATTATCTATATATATGTTTTTAACAGTATTATCTAAAATTTCAAAATTACTATTAGAAAAAATATATTCAAAATTTTCAGTATCTTCTTCACCTTTAATTGAATATTTACCAACAGAAACATTTATTTCGTTTAACTTCGAAATAATGTATTCTTTTTCTTCCATTGTAATATCATAATTATTATCAATTAAATCACCAGTAAATATTACTATATCAGGGCTAGTATTATTAATTAGCTCAACTGTATGGTCAAACACCTCTAAATTACTATACTGATTATAGTGAATATCGGAAAAATGTATAACTTTAATGCCGTTAAAACTATCAGGTAAAATATTGCTATAAATAGGGTATTCTTTAACAATAATTCCAATATTACCAATATACCTAAGTGATACATAAGATACTGTAAAGATTATAAATAATGGAATAAATATAAAGGATAAAATCTTTAATACTTTTTTATTCTTTTCTCTTCTTTCTTCGCCGTCTAATTCTTTAGCAAGTTCTTCGTTTAATTCAACTCTTGATTCTCTCATAATATCATCCCTGTTCCAATTATAGAAAACATTGTTAGTATACCATTATGAAGTGTATGTACTAATATAGTTGAAAAAATATTTTTAGTCTCATAATTAATATACGAAAATGAAATTCCTAAAGCACAATAAGGAATTAAAAATAAATAGTCATATATAGATGTTATATCTGCAACAACATGCAAAGCGCCAAAGATAAACCCTGATATTAATATATATGGTATTTTTTCATTTATTATCGTTCTAAAAGATTTTCTAAAAATAATTTCTTCAGTAAAAGGTGCAAGAACAGTAGTTAGTAAAAAAGCAAGAATTGGTGCCCCAGTTATTATTTCACGAACCCCTTGCTCATTATTAGAAATCTGTACAGGCGTAAATTTACTTATTAATATATTAGAGACAGCCATTACAATAAGCCCTAATATCCAATATTTAATAGCTTTATCTGATATATCCCAAAAATTCTTTTTAAATGTTTTAAATTCTTTTATTAAATCATCTTTATACATTAGAAATAGTAAAAATGCTAAAACAGAATTTGAAAATATTTGTAATGCATAAACTATATTAGGATCATTTAAATTGATACTAAAATCTTTATCAAAAAATGCCATGATAGCAAGTGGTAAAAACTGTATTAAACTAGAATAAAAAAATAATAACAATGTTAAGATAAATTTAATTAATGGTTCAAATTTTTTTATAAATCTCATAAATCCTCCGTATGATAATTTAATTTTAATAGTACTTTAAAATTGTGTCAACTTATTTCATCTTAATGTATTATTACTTTTAAAAATAATGTATAATAAAAAAAGAAGGGAAGTTTTAATATGAAATATTATTGTTTAGGTATTAAAGGTGCTGGCATGAGTACTTTAGCATGTATTCTACATGATTTAGGAAATGAAGTTGTAGGATATGATGATGTAGTAGATTATAAGTTTACACAAGAAGGTTTAGAAAAAAGAGGAATAAAGATTTATAATGACAATAGTCATGCGCTAGATAAAGATATGATTGTTACTCATTCAGTTGCATTAAGCAAAGATCATAAAGAATTAGTAAGAGCACAAGAACAAGGATTAAAAGTAGAAAAATATAATGAAATATTAGGAAGCATAACATCTATGTTTAATTCTATTTGTGTATCTGGAACTCATGGAAAAACAACAACAAGTTCATTAATTACTCACATATTAAATGGAATAAAACCAGTTAATTATTTTATTGGAGATGGAACAGGTCATGCTGTAAAAGATAATGATACTTTTGTAATTGAATCAGATGAATTTAATAGACATTTTTTAGCATATGATCCAACATATACGGTAATTACTAATATAGAACTTGAGCATACAGAAATATATAAAGATATAGAAGATATAATGAGAACTTTTGAAACATTTGCAAGCAAAACAAAAAATACAATAGTAGCATGCGGAGATAATGAATATGTAAGAAAGCTAAATTTTGATAATAAAATTATATATTATGGTTTAGATGAATCAAACAACGTATATGCTAAAAATATTGTTCTAAATGAAGAAGGATCAAATTTTGATGTTTATATGAATAATGAATTTTATGGCCATTTTGAGTTACCATTGTATGGAATGCATATGGTATTAAATTCACTAGCAGCAATAATAATTTGTCATCTTCAAGGAGTCGATGCAAAAACTATAGAAACACGTTTAAAAACATTCCAAAATGCAAAAAGGCGTTTTGCAGAACAAAAAATAAATGAAACTATTTTAATTGATGACTACGCACATCATCCTACAGAAATTAAAGTAACTCTTGAAGCAGCAAGACAAAAATATCCAAATAAACAACTAATAGCAATCTTTAAACCAAATACATATTCTAGAACTGAAAAGTTTTATAAAGAATTTGCAGAAGTACTAAATATTGCAGATAAATGTTTTTTAACAGAAATAGATTGCAATAGAGAAAGAAAAGAAGATTATTCATTCGTTACATCAAAGGTTATATTTGATTTATTAAATAACGGTGAAATGATATCAGAAGAAGATGTAGAGAAAATAGCAAATTATAAAGATTCTGTTATCTGTCTAATGAGTTGTGCATCAGTTGCCCATTTAAAGGAAAATTTAATTAATGTATTAGAAAAATAGACGAAGCAAGCATGAAACTTGCTTTTTTCTTTAACTTATGCTATAATACGCAAAGTCGAGGAGAGATAGAATGAAAATTAGTAATATACGTCTTGCCGCACGATCTGGATTAGAAAAATATCTTCCAGATAGTTCAATAATAAGAAGTGTATATGATTTGCAAGTTAGAAATTTAAATGTTTCTAATGAAGAAGCAGCTAGAATTTTTTCAGCAATATGCAAAAGTGATAGCAATAGTGTTAAAAAAACAGTTTTCTTTAAACCTATTAGACAAAGTATAATTGGTGATAAAAAAACGTACAAATTGTGTAGAAAAGCTTATTATAAGGCAAAAAACGTATTACATAAAGAAGAAAAAAGATTAATATTAAGAAAAAGAGAACAGTCAAGAAATACTGATTATTAAGAAGTAATGTTACTTCTTTTTCTTTTGTTTATAAATTTACATATTTAAACAGAAATGCTATAATGTAGTTATGTTAAAGTGAGGTAATTTATATGGATTTAGAAATAAAAAGTTCACTTGATTTATATAAAAGACTTTCCCCAGCTATGAGCTGCAAGGAAAGAGAGCTTAAAAGAAATAATATTGATTATATAAAAAAAGAAGATGTTTGGAATTATCTTATGAAAAATAAATGGAAAAACGCTAAAGGATTGACACTCGATGTGATGGTTGATGACATATTAAATGTTGATAATAAAGAATTAGATAGATATGTTAAAGATAAAATAAAATTAATGGAAGAAAAAATAGAACAAGAAGAAATAGAACTTCTATAAGAGGTATGCTTATGACAAAAGATTATAATAATTATACAATTGAAGATTTAGTAAAAAAAGCAAGTACTTATATTGAAAAAGAAGAAGAACTAGAAAAAATAAGAAATGCATATAAATTTGCTGAAGAAAAACATATGGGACAATATAGAGCAAGTGGAGAAGCATATATTTACCATCCACTATGTACTGCTATAATTTTAACTACTGTCAATGCGGATTGTGATACCATATGTGCAGGACTCTTGCATGATGTTATTGAAGATTGTGATGTTAGTAAAAAAGAACTTGAAGAATTATTTGGAAAAGATATTGCAAAGCTAGTAGATGGAGTTTCAAAAATTAGTAAAATGCATTTTTCAACTGAAAATGAAGCATTAGTAGAGTATTATAAGAAAATTATAGTAGGAATGAGTGAAGATGTTAGAGTTATAATTATAAAATTAGCTGATAGATTACATAATATGCGAACACTTTGGGCTCTTCCTCAAGATAGACAAAAAGTTAAAGCTAAAGAAGTTTTAGAAATCTTAGCACCAATTGCACATCACTTAGGTATTCATAAAATAAAAAGTGAGCTTGAAGACTTGTCACTTAGATATTTAAAACCAGATGTATTCTATGATATAGCTGAAAAACTTAATACAACTAAATTAGAACGTGATAATGCTGTAGCAGAAATGATAAAAACAGTTAGTGACATGCTAATGGAACATAACATTAAGTTTGAAATCAAAGGAAGAAGTAAAAGCATTTACAGTATCTACAAAAAAATGGAAGGTGGTAAAAAATTCAGTGAATTATATGACCTTCTTGCAATTAGAATATTGGTTGAAACAGAGCAAGAATGCTATACAGTTTTAGGTATCATTCATTCAAAATTTAGACCAATTCCAAAAAGATTTAAAGACTATGTTGCAATGCCAAAAGTAAATGGATATCAATCACTTCATACAACTATATTTGGTATAGAAGGATTTTTATTTGAAGTACAAATAAGAACAAACGCAATGGATGAAATTGCAGAAAATGGAGTAGCAGCACATTGGGCATATAAAGAAAAGAAAAGTCTAAATGGGCAAAACCAAAATGTTACCGAAGCAAAACTACAATTCTTTAAATCTATTATGGAACTAGATGAAGAAAAATTAAGTAGCGAAGAATTTGTAAATAGTGTTAAAGATGAAATTCTTAATAACAATATATATGTATTTACTCCTAAAGGAGATATCTTTGAGCTTCCAAAAGGAGCAACGCCAATTGATTTTGCATATAAAATTCATACTGCAGTAGGAGATACTATGGTAGGAGCAATTGTAAATAATAATATTGTATCTCTAAACTATGAATTGAAAGATAATGATATAGTAAAAATTATCACCAATAGAAATTCAACTCCATCAAAAGAATGGTTAACAATTGCTAAAACAACACAAGCAAAAAGTAAAATTAAAAATTTCTTTGGAAAAAATGAAAAAGATGTTTATATTGAACGCGGTAGAGAAAGTATAGAAAAAGAATTAAGAAAGAAAAAACAGGCATTTAATGAATTCTTTAATGATGAAAATATTGAAATTATATTAAAAGAAACTAAAGTATCTGATTTAGATGAATTATTCTTATCTATTGGAAATAACAAATTTAGTCCAAACTATATAACAAGTCTAATTACTAAAAAAGACCAACCGATAGAAGTAAAACTTAAAGCACCACCTAAAAATACAGATGCAGATATAATTGTAGAAGGTATTGATAAGATTAAAGTAAATGTTGCAAATTGTTGTAATCCATTACCAGGAGATGATATAATCGGATATATTACAAAAGGAAATGGAATAAGTGTTCATAGGAATAATTGTGCTAATTTAGAATATTTAGATAATAGAATGGTTAGTGTTAAATGGAATGAAGAAATTAAATCAAAATATTTAACAACTATAATTATTTATTTGAAAGAGTACGACAAAGCAATGTTAGAAATAATGCAAAAAGCAAGTGTTAGTAATATATCAATAGACAATATGAAAACTCTTAGTAAGACAGATACATTTATGTATGAAATAGATTTATGGGTTAAGAGCCTAGACCATTTAAATAATTTTATTAGAGACTTATCTAGTCTAAAATATGTATATGATGTAACGAGGGTAATGAAATGAAAATAGTAGCACAAAGAGTTATAAAATCCAAAGTAGAGGTATCAAATAAAGTAGTAGGGGAAATTGAACATGGACTAATGTTGCTTGTTTCTTTTACTCATACTGATACCGAAGAAAATATTGATTATATGGTAAAAAAAGTTTTAGGACTTAGAATATTTGATGATGAGTCTGGAGTAATGAATCGATCAGTATTAGATGTGGGTGGAAGCATATTATCCATTTCTCAGTTTACTCTATATGCAGATACTAAAAAAGGAAATAGACCAAGTTATATAAATGCATTAAGTGGTGACAAAGCCACTGTATTATATGATAAGTTTAATGAAAAACTTAGACAATTTATAAAAGTAGAAACAGGAATATTTGGAAGTGAAATGAAAGTATCACTAATAAATGATGGTCCAGTTACTATTATATTAGAAAAATAGGAGGTTTTATGTTTAAAGATAAGTTAAATTATAAGCTGTTAAATACTTTGATTTTAGCAGCAATTGCGTATTTAGGACTTATTACAATGGATTATTGGGGAGGTGTTATTTCAAAAGTATTCTCAATATTGCTTCCATTCTTAATATCATTTGGAATTGCATATTCACTTTACCCATTAGTTCGAAAGTTAAGAAAGAAGGGGCTGGGAAATAAACTCTCAGTTACGATTGTCTCAGTAAGTGTTATTTTTATAATAGTTGGTCTTATTGCAATTACAATACCAGTAGTATATGATCAGCTATTACTATTATCAAAAAATATAGGAGAAGTAATTGCAGACATATCCACAAAATTTGAAATTAATCTTGGTGATTTTCAAACAACAATTAATGGACTATTAGATACCTTGATTAAATCAGTAGGAAAATTTGTCTCAGATGGAACATTTGAATTTGTAGGAAAGTCAGTAGATTTTGTTACGAATACAATAATTATAGTAATTGTTTCTATTTATTTCCTTGCAGATATGGAATCAATTAGAAAAGAAGTTAAAAGATTTTTAACAAGACCTAAAAGTAAAAGCAAAACATATAATTATGTAAGAATTCTTGATAAAGAATTAGCTCAATATTTAAATGGACTTGCAATATTTATATGTATTCAATTTATAGAATACTCACTTATATTTAGAATAATAGGACATCCAAACTGGCTACTTCTAGGAATACTAGCAGCATTAACAACTGTAATACCTTATTTTGGAGGATTAATCACAAATATAATTGCAGTTATTCTTGCATCAGTTGTATCAACACCATTATTCATTGCAACTCTTGTCGTATGTTTAATTTTCCCAAATATTGATGGTTATATTATTTCACCTAAAGTTTATGGTAAAACAAATAATGTTGATCCAGTATGGAGTATATTTGCAGTAATAGCAGGTGGATCGTTATTTGGAATTGTAGGAATTATGATTTCACTACCACTATATATAGCAATTAACTGCACATTCAAATTTTATAAAGAAGATATATATGACAAGATAGAAGATATAAAAGAAGAAAGAGAACAGCGAGAAATTGAAATAAGAAAATAAAAAAACAAAAGCATTTAGGCTTTTGTTTTTTTTATGCTAACTCTCTAAAAATAGTATCATCAAATCTATGTTGACTATCATTAATTTCTTTTAATTTTTCTGTGGTTATTAAGAAATATGTATCATCAAGAACTTCTTCTCCAGAACTAAGTATAGGATCATCCCAAGTTAAATCTAAATGATACCACTTGCCATCTAAATAAACAGCATTCCATACATGATTTTCACTTGCAACTTTATAATTTGGTATATTATAATAATTTAAAAATAATGCCATAGCATCAGCATAACCACTACATATACCATATCCTTCGAATAAAACACCATAAGCAGTATTAGAAGCATATGTTATGATATTATGATCAGTTCTATCTTTATCATATTTAGTAGAATTTATTATGTAATCATGTATTATTTTAATAATTTCTCTTTTATCAGATTTATTTTTTAATTTATCATCCACAATCTGTTTTATTTTTTCATTAATTTCAACAATTTCTAAATCAGTATAGGTTTTAATAATACTTAATCTAACTCTTCCAAAAGAATCATATGACGTTTCAACTGTATCAAAACTATTAAAAGGATGAACAAACCCATTAATATTAGATAAATCATCTTGATTATTTGCAACGTCTATCACATCTTGCATACAATTTGTATATTCTTTAGGACAATAAAATTCAAAATTAGAAACACCACTATTAATAATTGTATAGTATAAGTCTAATAAGTCATCTTTATCTTTTATATCAAATTCATCAACGTTTTTTACAAATTCAAAATTATAATTTAAATAATATGAATTTTTATATTCTAAACTAACCTCTGAATTATCTATTACTTTAGCTACTAAAAAACCAATTATTTCGTCTCTATAGGTATATGTTGCAAGTAAAACTCCAACAAGAAAAACAAGAGTAGTAAGCTTTTTCATTCTATCACCTATAATTATTTTAACACAAAAACAAATATTTAATAGTAAAATAGAAAAAATATATTTTTAACATGTAAAATAGCAAAAAAAAAGAAACTAATTATTGCATATTGTTTCTCATTTTTGTTAATCTTGATTTTTCTCTTGCAGCTTTATTTTCATGAATTAATCCGCTAGATGCTGCTTTATCGATATTTTTAACAGCTACATTTAATTTTTCAGTTGCAGCTTCTTTATTACCAGTTTCAACTTCTTTAATAAACTTTTTGATAGAAGTCTTTGTTCTTGTAGTAATTACATTGTTATTTTCAGCTTTTTTAGCACTAGTTATAACTCTTTTTTTAGCACTTTTGATATTTGGCATGTTTTCACCTCACTTTTGAACTACATATATATTAGCAAAAAAAGAAAAAAAAAGCAAATAAAAGTTTAATTATTTGGAAAAATATATAATAGGTGATATTATGGGACATGAAATTGACTTATCATATTTTGATATTCGTTGTGATTTAATAAGCGATACTTTAGAAAATAAAAAAATAAAAGAAATAAAAATTAAAAAGAAAAATCATAAAAGTATAAAAATAGAAGAAGTAGTAATTAATTCGTCTGTTTCCAAAGAAATTAATAAAAAACCAGGTATATATACCACAATATATTTTGAAGACATAACAGATTATTCAAATAGAAATGAAGTAATTAACGTGTTATCTAATGAACTAAAAAAAATATTAAAAAGAAAAAAATTAATAAATAAAAAAGTACTAGTAGTTGGTTTAGGAAACAGCTTATCAACACCTGATGCACTTGGACCAAAAACTATAGAAAATATTATAGTAACAAGACATTTATTTAATTTAAAAGAAGTGGATGTCGAAGAGGGATTTTCTAATGTTTCTGTCTTTACACCTGGGGTATACGCATCAACTGGAATTGAAAGTTTTGATTCCTTAAAAGGAATTATAAATGAAACCCATCCTGACTATATTATAGTAATTGATTCACTAGCAGCATCAAGTATAGAAAAAATAAATAAAATAATTCAAATTACAGACTCTGGAATAGAACCTGGTAGTGGAATAGGTAACAATAGAAAAGAAATATCGTTAAACTCATTAAACATACCGGTAATTGCAATTGGAATTCCAACAGTAGTAGATGCCGCAACTATAGTTAAAGATACAATAAATTTTTTAATAGAAAAAATTAGTTACAACATAGTAAATCTTAATAATCCTAAAGAAAAATTAATTAATCCAAATTTAATTAATTATTTAAACAATGGATATAATTTAGATAAAGAAGAAAAAAAGAAATACTTAGGACTTTTAGGCGATCTTGATGATGAAGAAATAAAATCATTGTTTTTAGAAGTTCTTAGTCCAATTGGATATAATTTTATGGTTACTCCCAAAGAAGTTGATTTCTTAATAGATAAATTATCAATAATACTATCAAAATCTATTAATAAGGTTTTACATAGTAATTTAAATATAAATAATAATTAAAACATCTTTATATGACAAAATATTACACTAGATATTAATATAATTTATTTGACGGTGATAATATGAAAAAAGTTATAATAAAGATTTTTTTTCTATCTACAATCTTAATTGTTAGTTTTATTTATACTATTAAATGGCTAGATAAAATTAATATAAATTTAGACTCAAATACTCTAGATATTTTAATAGCAAATTCAAATAATAAAAATAAAGAGAATTTAATTATTAATACGATTGTTCAATCAATTACTAAAAACGATTATTTGAATCCAGTAACAATTATGTTAAATAAATACAAATCATCAAATAAAGTCTTAACTACTAATAAAAATGAAATAGAAGTAATAAAACCAATAAAACCAATAAAAGAAGAACCAACAGTATATATATATAACACTCATCAAACTGAAAAATACAGTGTAAACAAAGAAATAAATATAGCTTTATCAGTATTAGATGCTAGTTACATATTACAACAAGAACTAAAAAAATATAATATAAGTTCTATTGTAGAAAATGGAAGCATAAAAGATATATTAGATACAAATAATTGGAAATATGCTAGTAGTTATAAAGTTTCAAGAATGTATTTGGAAAAAGCTAAGAAAAATAACCCTACACTTAATTATTTTATTGATTTGCATAGAGATTCTGCTAATAAAAAAGTAACTACCATTACGATTAATGGAAAAGAGTATGCTAGAACCATGTTTTTGCTAGGATTAGAAAATACTAATTACAAGCAAAATGAACAATTATTAAATAAACTAGAATCATGGCTTGATAAGAATTATCCAGGAATAAGTAGAGGAATATATAAAAAGGGAGGTCCTGGTGTAAACGGCATATATAATCAAGATTTCTCAAAAAATACTATTTTAATAGAAGTAGGTGGAGTAGATAATACTAAAGAAGAAGTAGCTAACACAATTGAAGTAATTGCCCAAATGTTAAATGAATGTATAGGAGATCAAAAGAATGCTGAATAAAAAAAATATATGTAAGTTTATTTTTTCAACATTATTAATTTTTTTCTTATTTTTATATTTTGCAAGTAACTCAGGTTTTTATGAATACAAACTTAATGAAAAAAAGACCCTTACAGAAGAAAAAATTAAAGAATTTGAACAAGATATCAATAGTGGTAAAGAAATAGATATAAATAACTATATAGATGATACTAATAAAAGTTATGATAATATTTTTACAAATACAAGTAGAGATATATCTACTTACATAAATAAAGGCTTTGAAAAAATAATTAAATATTTATTTAAGTATATAGATTCATCATTGTAATTTGACTATAAATTTAATAAATGGTATTATTTCTTTTAAAGGACGGTTTTTATTATATGAGTAAAGTAGTAAATATTGGTGTTGATGTTGGTAGTACAACAGTAAAAGTTCTAGTCTTAGATGAAAAGCAAAATGAATTATTTTCATCATATAAAAGACACTTTTCTAATACCAAAAAGACATTAATAGAGATGTTACAACTAGTAGTAGACACTTTTAAAGAACATGAATATAGAATTGCTTTCACAGGAAGTGGAAGTATATCTTTAGCAAAATATTTAGGTATTAATTTTGTACAAGAAGTTATTGCTTGTAGAGATGCAGTAGTTGATTATCCAAAGCAAGTCGATGTTGCTGTAGAACTTGGTGGAGAAGATGCTAAAATCATCTATTTTTATAATGGCGTTGAACAGCGAATGAATGGTAGCTGTGCTGGTGGAACAGGAGCATTCCTAGATCAAATGGCAGTTCTTTTAAACACGGATACAAAAGGTCTTAACGAATTAGCAAAAAATGGTACCACAATATATCCAATCGCATCCCGCTGTGGTGTATTTGCAAAAACAGATATTCAACCACTACTTAATGAAGGTGCAAAAAAAGAAGATATCGCACTATCAATTATGCAAGCAGTAGTAAATCAAACAATAAGTGGACTAGCATGTGGAAAGCCAATAAAAGGAAATGTAATGTTTTTAGGAGGACCACTTAGCTATTTAAGTACGTTAAAAGAAAGATTTATAACAACACTAAATTTAACTGAAGAAGAAGCAATATCTCCAGAAAATGCTCATTTATTTGTAGCAAGAGGAACAATTTTAAATAATAGATATGATCACACAATAACAGAAAGACAATTTAGAAATAAAATAAAAAAAATAGAGAAATTTAAAGAAGAAAAAACAAACTCATTAAAGCCATTATTTAAAGATGAATTAGAATATCAAGAATTTAGCGAAAGACACATTAAGAATAAAGTAAAAGAAAATTCTCTTGAAAATTATAAAGGAAATATCTTCTTAGGAATAGATGCAGGAAGTACAACTGCAAAATTAGTGGCAATAGATGAAGATAAAAAACTTTTATATTCTAGTTATAAATCTAATGAAGGAAATCCAGTTGATACAATAAAAGAAATGCTAAGAGATTTTTATAAATTAAAAAATAAAGATTCAGTTATTAGGGTATGTGGATCAACAGGATACGGAGAAAAATTAATAAAGACCGCATTTAATCTTGATATAAGTGAAATTGAAACAATGGCACATTATACAGCAGCAGAACACTTCCTACCAAATGTAGATAGTATAATTGATATTGGTGGACAAGATATGAAATACATTAAAATAAAAGATGGTAGTGTTGATACTATTATGTTGAATGAAGCTTGTTCATCAGGGTGTGGCTCATTTATAGAAACACTTGCTAAATCACTTGGTATTACTGTATCAGAATTTGTATCACTAGCAGTAAAAAGTAAAAGACCAGTTGATTTAGGAAGTAGATGTACTGTATTTATGAATTCTAAAATAAAACAAACTCAAAAAGAAGGTAGAAGCCTAGGAGATATATTTGCAGGACTTTCATATTCAGTAGTAAAAAATGCCCTTCTAAAAGTTATGAAAATAAGAGATATTGAATCTCTTGGAAAAAGAATAGTTGTACAAGGTGGAACATTCTTAAATGATGCAGTTTTAAGAGCCTTTGAATTAGTAACTGATAAAAAAGTTGTAAGACCAAATATTGCAGGACTAATGGGTGCATACGGAATGGCCATTATTTCCCAAAATAATTATGAAAATTATAGTGATAAAAATGTTTACAGTAGTATCTTAACTTTAGAAGAACTAGACAGTTTATCAATGAAAACTAAATACACAAGATGTAAAGGTTGTTCTAACAACTGTGGACTTACAATAAATATTTTTGGAGATAAAAAATATATTTCTGGTAATAGATGTGAAAAAGGTTCAGGTGAACTAATAAAGACAAATAATTTACCTAATATGTATGAATATAAATATAATAGATTATTTAATTACACTTCATTAGAAGAAAAAGATGCAAAACGAGGAATAATAGGAATACCTAGAGTTTTAAATATGTATGAAAATTATCCTTTTTGGCATACATTCTTTACATCTTTAGGTTTTAGAGTAATATTATCAGATCATTCTAATCATAAGCTTTACGAAAAAGGAATTGATAGTATTCCATCAGAATCTGCATGTTATCCTGCAAAACTTGTTCATGGACACATTATGAATTTGATAGAAAAAGGAATAGAAACTATCTTTTATCCGTGTGTAATATATGAAAAGAAGGAATTTGAACATAGCGACAACTGCTACAACTGCCCAATAGTAACATCATATCCTGAGGCTATCAAATTAAATGTCGAAGAAATTAAACAAAAAAATATTACATATATAAATCCTTTTTTACCAATAGATAAGAAAACATTGCATAAAAGATTTTTAGAGATCGAAGAATTTAAAAAATATAAGATAAAGTCAAGTGAATTAAAAAATGCTATTAAACAGGCATTTATTGAGCAAGAAAATTATAGAAATGACGTTATTAATAAAGGAAAAGAATTTATTGAATATATTGATTCACATAATGAAAAAGCTATTGTATTAGCTGGAAGGCCATATCACTTAGACAAAGAAGTAAATCATGGAATTGATACAATGATCAATAGTTTAGGTCTTGCTGTTTTAACTGAAGATAGTATTTGCTATGAAAGTACAGAATTAAAAAAATTAAGAGTAGTAGACCAATGGGAATATCACTCAAGAATTTATAGAGCAGCAGATGCAATATGTAAGCATGATAACATGGAACTTGTAAATCTTAATTCATTCGGATGTGGACTTGATGCCATAATAACTGACCAAACAGAAGAAATCTTAAAATATAATGGAAGACTATATACAACAGTAAAAATAGATGAAATAAACAATTTAGGTGCTATAAAGATTAGAATTAGATCACTAATAGCAACTATGAATAAAAGGATTAATGAAAATAAATATATTACATATGAATATAAGAAAAATACATTTAAAAAAGAAATGAAGAAGACTCATACTATATTATGCCCAGACCTTTCACCATTTCATATGCAATTTTTAATAGATGCTTTTAACAGTGAAGGATATAATGTTGTATATTTAGACACAACTACCGATAAAACAATAGACATTGGACTAAAATATGTTAATAATGATGCATGTTATCCATCAATAATTGTAACAGGTCAACTAATAGAAGCACTTCAATCTGGAAAATATGATTTAGATAACACTAGTGTAGTAATTACTCAAACGGGTGGCGGATGCCGTGCAACAAACTATATTGGTTTAATAAGAAAAGCACTAAAAGATGCAGGGTTAGAAAAAATCCCAACAATCTCACTTAATTTTAGTGGATTAGAAAAAGAACAAGGATTTAAGGTAACTCTTCCAATTGCCAATAAATTATTAATGGCAGTTATGTATGGTGACTTACTTATGAAATTACTTTATCAAACAAGACCATATGAAGTAAAAAAAGGCTCATCACAAAAACTATATGATAGATATTTTGAAATATGCAGAGAGTCTATTCAAAATGGAAACTTAAGAATATTTAAGAAAAATATAATAAATATAATTAATGATTTTAATGATATAAAAATTATTCCAAAAGATATTCCAAAAGTAGGAATAGTAGGAGAAATATTAATAAAATATCATCACTATGGAAATAATCACTTAGCCGACTTACTTGAAAAAGAAGGTTTAGAAGTAGTAGTGCCAGAGTTAATGGGATTCGTTAAATATTGTGTAACTGATTCAATTATTAAAGAAAAACTTCTAAAAGGAAGAAAACTAGATGCTTTCTTAAATAAACAAGCATTAGGTATAATTGAATGGTATGAAAAAACAGCAAGAAAAACACTTGAAAAAACAAGATATAGAAATCTTTCTGATATAAGAAAGCTAGAATCAAATGTTGAAAATATTATTTCTGTAGGAAATCAAACAGGAGAAGGGTGGTTCTTAACTTCTGAAATTGTTGAACTTATTAAAGAAGGGGTTAACAACATAGTTTGTGTTCAACCATTTGCATGCCTTCCAAACCATATAGTTGGAAAAGCAGTAATAAAGAAGATAAAAGAACTATATAAAGATGCAAATATAGTAGCAATAGACTATGACCCAGGAGCTTCACTAACAAATCAAGCCAATAGAATTAACTTAATGGTAAGTGTAGCAAAGGATAATATAAAAAATAAAATAACAAAATAAGACATCTTATGATGTCTTTTTGTTTGAATAAATTAAATTTGTATTATAAAAATATATATTATTTATATAAAATTTGATATAATTAATATAATTAGATTTAAAATATGGAGTGATATAATTGCACTTTTATTAATTACAAAGAGGTATATATGGATAATTATGATTTGGAAGAAGTTAAAATGATTATACAAGAGGAAAGATTATCCTCAAATATTTTGAAATCTATATTAGAAAATACAACTAGAAGAATAGAAATATATGCAGATGAAGAAAGTTATGAAATTTTAAAATATATTTTAAATGAAGCACAAATAGATACTGATACAAAAGAAGAAATAGAAAAATATTTAAATAGATGTAAAAATGATACAGTAGAAAGTATAAAAACAGAAGAAGAAAATGAAAGCACGTTACCTTGGATATTTATTATATCGGGAATAATTTTTCTACTACTAGGAGTATTTAAAATAATATTGGAGAATTTATGAAGAAAAAAGAAAAAAATAAAGAAAAAATAACAGATTATAATAAATGCAAATGGTTGAGAATATCAATTATTATCTCTTCCATTGCAACTATTATCTTGTCAGTTGCAAACCTGTTTTTTAATGTAAATATAATATTTGCAATAATAACTTGCATAATAACATTCATCTTAAACAAAACAAGAGATAAAATAATATTAAAAAATAAAAAGAAAGAGTGATTATATGGCATCTTCAAATGGAAATATAATAGTAAACAGTGAAGAAATTTCAAGTACAGTTAGTGCAGTTAACGAAGTAGTATCTATATTAGAAAATGATATGAAAGCTCCAATGAACTCAAATTTTAATACATTAGTAGATTTAGGATTATTTTCAGATGGTATCGAGAATATAAAGAAACAAATAGATTCAATTACAAAATCATATAAAGCATTAGCAGTAGAAATGTCTAGCCATCTAAATGAATTTGAAGAAACAGAAGATACTCTTTCAAATGGGGTTCATTATTATAATAACAGTAATAATAGTAATAAGAACAATAATTCAACCGGGCCAACTGGAGAAAATAATTCTAATCAAAATACATCTATTCCAAATATAGAAGAGGGAAAAGAGATTAATGCCAGTACGTTATCAAACAATATTTCTGCTATTAGTGATGAATCACAAAGTAAATTAATTGAATTTCTAAATATAAATAAAGCAAGTACAATGAATCTAAATAGCTTACTTTTCGATAGTAAAAACGCAATTGCTTTAGTAACTCTTTTAAAAAAATTCTATGGTGATGAAAGTACTACAACTATCAATATAGAAGATGCTACATTAATACAAAAAACTTTAATAAATAAGCTGTTTTCTTCAAAAACAACTCCAGTATCTATTTCAGATAATACGATTCTAGTAGCTAAGAAATATTTAAATTTCATTGCTAAAAATAATAACATTACAGTTGGAGATTTATTAATAGATTCAAAAAATCATAGTATTCTATCTGATTCGCTACTTCAAATATATGATGGAGATGCAATGTCACAATTTTACTTAACGGAAAATGAAATAAATGATGTAAGAGAATATATGAATAATGTCGCTAAGAAAAATAACAGTACAGTTGAATCACTAATACAAGAACCTACAAAATTTTTATAGGAGGTACTTATGCAATTAAAAGCAAATTATGAAAAAATTGAAGGTGTAGGAATATATGTTTTACAAGAAACCGAACGCCTTGATAATATTTTAAAAGAAATGAAAGATTTAGTAGAAGAAGTAAAAACATGTTGGACAGGACCAGATGCTATGAATTTTATTAATAATTCTTCTACCTATATAAAAAATGTAGATGATCAGGTATCTAATTTATCTAACTTGGCAGACTACATTAAAAAAATTGCTTTTGCATACGGTAGTAAAGATGTAGAATGGAAAAATAGAGTTAAAAAAGTAGGTGAAATTGATGAACAGCAATTTAAATATTGATACAGTAAAATTGGAATCAATTATTACAAAACTTGAAAATAATTATAATTTAGTAAAAGAAATATTTGATAATCTTAACAAAAAAATGGAATTATGTAACGGAACGGAAGAGATGTGGCAAGGTAAAACCCAAGAAAAAGTATATGAAGCATATAAAGAATTATCTAATCAATTTCCTGAAATACTTAATGAATTAGAAGGCTATAATACCTTTTTAAAAACAACAATTGAAAATTATAATTCAAAAGAAAAAAATATTGATAATAATATAAATAATAATAGCGAAAATCTAGATATAAATTAATAGGAGGGAATATGGAAAACTTTTTTATAGACCCATATAAAAAGTATTATGATAAATTAAGCGCAGATACCGCTTTATCAACAAATGGAAATCAGATGAAAGAAAAAAGTACACATCTAGTATCAACTGTTTCAAGATTATCATCTAAAGTTAATTCTTCGCTATGGAAAGAATTAGGTTATGACGAATTAGTAAATACAACACTACCGACACTTAGTCTATTGGTAAGCACATTGAATGATTGTATAACTTCTGGACTAGTAGTTGCTACTGATTTAGCAATTAATACGTTGTTACCAGACTTAACAAAGCTTAAAGAAACAGATGAACTTTATACTAAAACAAACGATGAACTTAAAGCATTAGTCGTTCCACCAAAAACAAAAACTGTAAAAGAACATTGGTACAGTATAAATACAATAGAAGTAGAAAACGAAGAATATACAAAATATTTAAGTACTAAACAAGAATTAGAAACTAATTTAAAAAAATATGAAACAGCTTGTAAGGATCTTATAAATAAAATAGATGAGACCATAAAAAAGATAAATGAATTAAATAGTATAGTTAATACAAAAGTTAAAGAAAGTGTTTCTAGTACAACAGGAGTAAGAAATCATAATGGCAAAAAGGAATATGGAATATCTTCTAGTATGGAAGTCTCAAGAACCGATACTTTAATTAATTATGGAGAATATTACGTAGTCAATACCAATTATTCTGTTATAGATTATTATAATCACATTCAAGATAAAAAAATTTATCAAGCATCAGATTCAAGATATTATAATTCTTGTTCTTCGGTTGCCCATTTACATGCTAAAGAATTAACATTTGGTAAGTCAGGAAATAATCTACATAATCTTTTAGAAAAAGGTGGAATAGATTCTTGTTATCATAAAAATAACTTTTTTAGTGAAAATAAACAAGTTGTATTAAATGAGATATATAATGAGCTTTCCCAAGGAAGACCAGTTACCTTGAATTGTGCAAATAATAATGGTGGAAGACACTGGGTTACTGTAATTGGATTTAAAACTGAAGTTGAAAGTGGAAGTGCATTGAAAGCAGAAGACTTATTAATATTAGATGCATGGGATGGAGAAATAGAAAGAATGGACTGTGAAGACTCTCGTGTTATGGCAAGTGGTAGAACAACAGGACAAAACTATGATTGGCGTATTGATAAGATGAACGAAGATAGATTAGCATCAATACCAACTCAAAATGCATAAAAATATTATAAATATTATAAAAAAATGTTGACAAATACAAGAAATAGTAATAAAATCTTTATCGTGAATAAAAAAAGGAAAGAGATGTATCCACATCCACCTGATTGCGAATAGCTTTGGGTATAAGGCCAGAAAAGATTTTAAAATCTTATTTTAACATGGTTATTTAGTGGATATATTATATCCACTTTTTTATATTTATTGGAGGTGTTTTATATAGCAAATTCAAAGAATAATTTGTTAATCAATGAACAAATTAAAGTTCCACAAGTTTTGGTTATTGGTCCTAATGGAGAACAAACAGGAGTAAAGACAATAAAAGATGCTTTAACTCTTGCAAATTATGCTGGACTTGATCTAGTATTAATTGGACCAAATGGTAATCCACCAGTATGTAAATTGATGGATTATAATAAGTACAAATATGAAAAAAGCAAGAAAGAAAAAGAAGCCTTAAAGAAACAAAGGGCAAGTTTACAAGAACTTAAAGAGTTTAGATTATCTCCATCTATTGATGTAGGAGATTTCGAAACAAAAATTAAACAAGTTACTAAATATCTAGAAAAAGGTGACAAAATTAAAGTTACTATTAGATTTAGAGGAAGACAAATGGCTCATACTGAATTAGGGCAAGATGTTCTTTTAAGATTTGCTGATAGGCTTAAAGATATTGCTGAAATTGAATCACAACCTAAACTAGATGGAAAGAATATGTTTATGTTATTAATGCCAAAGAAAGTAAAGTAGGAGGAATTTAATATGACAAAAATTAAAAAGCATAGTGGATTAAGTAAAGTTCTAAAAGTTAGAAAAGGTGGAACTATTACATTACGTCAAACTGGTTTAAATCACAAAACTGGTAAAAAAAGCGGAGCTGTTAATAGAAGTAAAAGAAAAAATGCACAATTAAGTAGAGCAGACTATAACAGACTTAAGAAAGTAATATAGTGTAGGAGGAATTAGAAATGACAAGAGTAAAAAATGGTGTTACAACTAAAGCACGTCATAAAAAAGTGTTAAAAGCAGCTAAAGGTTACTTTGGAAGCAAACATAGATTATATAAGACTGCAAAAGAACAATTAATGCATTCAGGACAATATGCATATAGAGATAGACGTCAAAAGAAAAGAGATTTTAGAAGTCTATGGATTACAAGAATTAATGCAGCATGTAGAGAAAATGAAATTAGTTATTCTAGATTTATAGAAGGATTAAACAAAGCAGGAATTGAAGTTAACAGAAAAATGTTATCAGAAATTGCTATTAGTGATCCAAAAGCATTTAGCGAAATCGTAAAACAAGCTAAATTAGGTTTAGAAGGAAAATTAGTTGCAGCTAAAAAAGAAGTTAAAAGCGAAGTAGAAGTTCTTAAAGAAGAAGAAAAAAAACCAGCTAAGAAAGCAGCTAAAAAAGAAGAAGCTGAAGTAAAAGAAGAAAAGAAACCAGCTAAGAAAGCTACAAAAAAAGAAGAAACTGAAGAAAAACCAGTTAAAAAAACAATAAAAAAAGCTACAAAAAAAGAAACTGAATAAGACATATTAATGGATCTAATTCCTAGTGCCTACGGGTGGAATTATTATAGAAATTAATAGAAGATAAAAACGAAAAGGAGATATTATTATGACAGTTGTGTCAATGAATTATTTATTAGAAGCAGGTGTTCATTTCGGGCATCAAAAAAGAAGATGGAATCCAAAAATGAGAGAGTATATATATACTTCACGTGATGATATATATATAATCGATTTACAAAAAACAGCAAAGAAGATTGAAGAAGCATACGAAGCAATGAAAGAAATAGCTGAAAATGAAGGTAAAATCTTATTTGTTGGAACTAAAAAACAAGCACAAGAAGCAGCAGAAGAAAGTGCTGTTAGAACAGGAATGTATTTCGTAAATGAAAGATGGCTTGGTGGTACTTTAACTAACTTTAAGACTATCAGATCAAGAATCAAAAGACTTGAAGACATTGAAAAAATGGAACAAGACGGAACTTTCGAATTACTTCCAAAAAAAGAAGTTATTCAAATTAAAAAAGAATACGATAAATTAAACAAAAACTTAAGAGGAATCAGAGAAATGAAAAAACTTCCTGATGCTTTAGTTATTGTTGATCCTAGAAAAGAAGAAATAGCTATCAAAGAAGCAAGAAAATTAAATATTCCAGTATTTGGTGTAGTAGATACTAACTGTGATCCAGATATGGTTGACTATGTTATTCCAGGTAATGACGATGCTGTTAGAAGTGTTAAACTTATGATTGGAGTTTTAACAAACGCTATAGCAGAAGTTAATGGAAAAGAAATGATTGATTACTTAACAGAAGAAGATAAGAATAAATTAGCTGGAAAAACTAAAAAAGAAGAAAAAGAAGTTAATGAATTCGTAGAAAAAATAGAACAAACTGAAAAAGCAACTGAAGAAGTTGAAACTACTGAAAATGTAGAAGTTCAATCTAATTTAGAAGACATGAATCTTTCAGAATTAAAAGAATTAGCTAAAGAAAAAGGTGTTAAAGGTTATTCTAAAATGAAGAAAGATGAACTTATCGAATCATTAAGATAGTTATTAAGAAAGGATTGTATAATATGTTTAGTGCTGCAGATGTTAAAAATTTAAGAGAAAAAACAGGGGCTGGAATGCTTGACTGTAAAAAAGCTTTAGAAGCTTGTAATGGTGATATGGACCAAGCAGTTGATTGGTTAAGAGAAAAAGGAATATCAAAAGCATCTAAGAAAGAATCACGTATTGCTGCAGAAGGGCTTAGTGAAATAATTGTTGATGGAAATAAAGCTGTAATATTAGAAGTAAATTCTGAAACAGACTTTGTTGCTAAAAATGAAGAATTTAAAAAATTCATTTCAACAGTTGGAAATACTATTTTAAATAGTGAAGTAACTACTATGGAAGAAGCTTTAGAATTAAAAGTTGAAGAAGAAACAATTAGTAATTACTTAATCAATTTAATAGCAAAAATTGGAGAAAAAATTAGTTTCAGAAGATTTGAATTAGTTTCTAAAAATGATGACCAAGTATTTGGTGTATACTCACATATGGGTGGAAAAATTTCTGTTTTAACTGTATTAGACGGAAATAATGAAGAAGTTGCAAAAGATGTTAGTATGCATGCTGCTGCAATGAGACCAGCTTATATGACAAGAGAAGAAGTTCCAGAAGATGTTTTAAATCATGAAAGAGAAATCATTAAGGAACAAGCTATTAATGAAGGAAAACCAGCAGAAATAGCAGAAAAAATGGTTACAGGAAGAATTAACAAATACTACAAAGAAGTATGTTTATTAGAACAAGCATTTGTTAAAGATCCAGACCTATCTGTTGAACAATATGCAAAAAACAATGGATGTACAATTAAGAAAATGGTTCGTTTTGAAGTAGGAGAAGGAATTGAAAAAAGAAATGAAGATTTCGCATCTGAAGTAATGAACCAAATTAAATAAAGAATTAAAGAAATTTAATTCTTTTTTTGTTAACTTTACTAAGAAGAATTAAAATCTTCTTTTTTTTGTACGTTTTGTGTTATATAATGATAATATACTAAGGAGGCGATATGAAAGTATTAAAGTATACTGACAAGATATTGTTATTTGTAAGTGTATTACTTTTTGCTATAGGACTAGTTATGATATTCTCATCATCAAATATTGCAGCCTTTATGAGATATGGTTCTAATCCATATAAATTTTTAGTTAGGCAGCTAGCAATATTATGTTTTGGAATTATAATATTTATAGTTGTAATAAATTTTAGTACCAAAAGTTATAGTGCACTATCCTGGTTTGGAATATTAGCAACAATAGGAATGTTAATCTTTGTGTTTTTTTATGGTGTAATGACTAATAAAGCACGAAGCTGGATTAATTTAGGATTTTTTCAATTTCAACCAAGTGAGCTGGCGAAAGTAATGCTTATCGTTTGGTTCTCGGCATTCTACGAATTAAATAGAAAAAATTTGAATAAGTTATTTACAAATTTATTTCCAATAGCAATGGCAGGATTCATTGCTGCACTAGTTATTTTACAACCAGATTTTGGAACAGCAGGAGTAATAATAATACTAGCATTTCTACTTTATCTATTAATTCCAATTAAGCCTTTGACAAAATTTAAAGTTGCATCAATTTCAATATTGGTAATGTCAGTGATATTAATGGGATATTATCTTTTTGATACATCTTCATTTGGAAGACAAATATCAAGATTAGATTTTAAAAATCCATGTAGTGAAGAAAAGTTTTATACCACAGGAAATCAAGTATGTAATTCTTATATTGCATTTAATAATGGTGATTTACTAAAAGGTAAAGGACTTGGAAACAGTACTCAAAAATATTTATATTTACCAGAATCACATACAGATTTCATTTTTGCAATAGTAGTTGAAGAACTTGGTGTAGTAGCAGCAGTGGGTATAATACTTCTTTATATGATATTGCTATACCGAATTATTTCAATTGGAAACAATAGTTCAAGTAGTAGAGGTTCTATTATTTGTTATGGAGTTGCAATATATATATTCTTACATATAGCAATAAATCTTTTAGGAATTATGGGCTGGCTTCCACTAACAGGAATTCCATTACCATTCTTATCCTATGGAGGAACATTTACTATATGTATAATTATTGCACTTTCTATGGTACAACGTGTTGCTATAGAAACAAAAATGAAAAAATTAGGAATTCTTAAATAAATATATAATAATCTCCTTAGGGAGGTTTTTTTATGAATTTTTTTATTAATATAAGAGATTCTATTTATTATAATAGAAAAAAAATTATCATTATATTTGTAGCAATTACATGTATAATGATTTTTTATATATATAATAATACGAATACTTTTAGTGAAGAGAATATTGTTGAATATAAAGAAGAAATAGAGCAAAATACTTTTAATAATATAGA
>JAGALD010000037.1 GCA_017625395.1 Bacilli bacterium
TTATATCTTCTTTTTTACCTATAATGTCTTCTAATATTTTATATTGAAGTGCTAATTCTAAACATGGATGTATTATTGCACCATCTCTTCCAGGTGAATCTGGTCGATCAATCGCATAACTTGATGCGTCTATTACTTCTTGTCCATTTGGTAAGATTATTGTTTTTCTTCCCAATTTGTCTGTTTGGACTTTATCTCGGTGTATTGGGTCGATAATAGTTAATCTATTGTGTGCTCTATTTGATCCTAGAAATAGATTTATTTCATTTATTGGATCTACTGTTAGTTGTGTTCCTGACCATCCTGCGCTTGCAAAAGATTCTCCACTTAAAGGGTGGTGTACTTCACTTGCTGATAATATTGGATTTTTTGAGTAATGCAAAAATCCTAAATGTTGCGTAAAACGTTTGCTTCCATCTTCTGTAAGATACATTTTTCCAGTTCTGTTTTTTGTCATTTCTCGTCTTATATCTAAATTTAATATTTGATTATTAATTAATGCTCTTGCTAGTTTTTCCATATTATCTGCCGTAGAGAAAAGCCCTGCATGTCCACTTAAAATTCCTTCTGGTTGGCCTAATATTCTTGCTTTATCATCTGATGAAACTCCTTTTTCTATGTAGTTTCTGTTAATTATTGTTCCGTCTTTTAAGTATCTTGTATCATTATTACTGGATGCTGTTCTTTTTATTTTGTCTTCTGGGATTGATACTAGTGTGTCGTTCATTTCTAGTGTATCTAAAACTGTACACTTTAGAAAATCATAATAGGGCATTCCTGATGTTTTTTCTATTATATACTTTAGGACCATTGGTGATATATCGTTATATCTATTTGCATTTTCTGATATTTCATTTAACTCAGCAGTAAATAAAATTTTTTCTGCTTCTTCTATATCTGATGCTTTATCAATTCTTCCATTTGTTTTTAGAGGTAGAAATGTTAATAGTTCATATATAGTTATTCCCTTTAAATTAGTGAATTGTGGTGCATATTTTGTTATATCATCTTGTAAATTGTTTATTAGGCCCATTTCTAATAGTTTTAAAATTGCAATTGCTGTAAACCCTTTAGTAGTAGATGCTAAGTCGAAGATTGTATCTTCTTGCATTGGAGTACTACTTTGATTTTGTTCTTCTTGATTTCCAATTACTATTGTTTCTTGATAATTTTTTGTTCCATAAGTTACTACTGCACCTGGTGCCATTTTTCTATCGGAGATGAAATTTATTATACTTTTTTCGACTCCTGATGCTTCATAAATTTTTTTTCTTAATTCTTTGATGGATGCATCTTTGTTTTGGTTTATAATATTTAATACATTTTTTACAAGATTTTCATAAAATTCTTTCGGACATAAATTTTGTTGTTGTGTTTGTGCGCCTATATTTTGAGCTAGGTACAATTCATCAATATATTCATTTATAGTTCTCATTATATGATTTCTCCTTTTGTTTATATTATAATTTGAAATGTGTTTAAAAAACAATGCTTTTTCTCTTTTTTTATATTTTAAAATATGATATACTATGTTTAATTATTCAATTGTGATGAATATTAGTAGTTATTATGATAGTTATAGAGAGATTATGTGTGGTGTAAATAATCCTTGATTAATAATGAAGTTACATATTTTGAATTGAAACGTATCCAGCGTTAATGGTAGAGAGTATAACTTTTTGTTATGAAGTAAGATGGTACCGCGATATTTCGTTCTTACATATGACAAGAAGTTTTTTTATTTTAAATATGTAATTGATATTTATAATGTTGAAAGTTTTTAATGGAGGAAATTATGAATTTATTTGAAGAGTTAAAATGGCGTGGTCTTATAAAAGATGTTTCAAGTCCAGAATTAGAAAAAAAATTAAACGATGAGAAGATAACATTTTATTGGGGAACTGATCCAACTGCGGATAGTCTTCATTTAGGTCACTATTCATCTTTGGTTACTGCTAAAAGGCTTGCAAAAGCTGGACATCATCCAATTTTATTGGTTGGTGGAGCAACTGGATTGATTGGAGATCCAAGACCTACTGCTGAACGTGAAATTATTGCGTATGATACTGTTGAAAAAAATCTTAACGGTATTAAAAATCAAGTTACTAAAATTTTTGATGGTAATGTTGAAGTGGTTAATAATTATGATTGGACAAAGAATTATTCTTTTATAGATTTTTTAAGAGACACAGGTAAATATATTAATGTTAATTATATGCTTGATAAAGATATCATTAGAAGAAGACTAGAAACAGGTATTACTTATGCGGAGTTTTCTTATACATTGTTACAAGGAAATGATTTTGTTCACTTGTTTGAAAATAAAAACTGTGTGTTACAAGCCGCTGGAAGTGATCAATGGGGTAATATTACTACTGGTATAGAATTAATAAAGAAAAAATTAGGTAAGGAAGCTTATGGATTTACTATGCCTTTAATTCTTGATAAAATGGGAAATAAGTTTGGTAAAAGTGAAGGTAATGCTTTATGGTTAGATATTAATAAGACATCTTCATATGAATTGTATCAATATCTAATTAATACTGATGATGAAATGGTTATTCATTATTTGAAAGTGTTTACTTTTCTTTCTAAAGAAGAGATTGAGGAGCTAGAAAAGAAAAATAAAGAGCATCCTGAATTAAGAGAAGCCCAAACTGCTTTAGCTCACGAAATTATTAAAGATTTACATGGTGAAGAAGAGTTTGAAAAAGCACTTAATATGAGTAAGGCATTATTTAGTGGAGATGTTTCTAAATTAACTGCTAAGGATATTGAAATGATTTTCAAGGATGTTGAAAAAATTGAAATAAACTCTGATATGAATATTGTTGATATGCTTACTGAAAAGAAGATTTGTTCTAGTAAAAGGGAAGCTAGAGAATTTGTTTCTGCAGGTACAATTAGTATAAATGGCGAGAAAGTTACAGATCTTGATAAGATTATTTCTTGTGATATGACAATTGAAGGAAAATATTTAATTGTTAGAAGAGGTAAGAAGAAATATTACATGTTAGAGTGGAAATAAAAAAAGTTATTCGTAAAGAATAACTCTTTTTTTTAAATTAAAAAGCTTGGATTTTCCAAGCTTATTTTTATCTGTTGTAATATTCAACGATTAATGATTCGTCGATATCAGCATTAAGTTCATGCCTTTCAGGAAATCTTACATAAGTTCCTTCAAGTTTGTTTTCGTCATATGTAACAAATTCAACTCTTGAAACAACTTTTTCTAAAGATTCTTTAACAACTTTAAGATCTTTATCTTTTTCTTTTAATGTAATTGTTGATCCTGGTTTAACTCTGTATGATGGGATATCAACTTTTTCTCCGTTTACTAGAATATGTCCGTGGTTAACAAGTTGTCTTGCACCTCTTCTAGTAGTTGCAAATCCTAAACGATAAACTAAGTTATCAAGTCTTGATTCAAGAAGTTTTAGAAAGTTTTCACCATGAATACCTTTCATTTTTCCAGCTTCTAAGAAAGTTTTATGGAATTGTTTTTCTCCTAAACCATACATAAATCTTACTTTTTGCTTTTCTTTTAATTGAACGCCATAGTTAGAAAGTTTCCCTTTTCTATCTGCACCATGTTGTCCTGGTCCATATGGACGTCTTGCTAATTCTTTACCATTTTCTAGTAAGCTCATTCCAACTCTACGAGCTTGTTTGTAACTAGATCCAGTATATCTTGCCATTTTTTAATCCTCCTTTATTTATTTACATAAACAAAAGTATCAGTATTTCAATTTTTAGGGAGTTTATTTTAATACTTTCACTAAACAGCTTCAAAAGCTACTTATAAACTTAATAAACACATTAAAAATCAAAAATACCAGCTGTTTGAATATGCAATAAGTATTATACATAAAATGCTATAATTAGTCAAATATTATTTTGTAATAGTTTTTTTATGTGAATTTTTCTTTTTTCCTATATATTGACGTTTCAGTTCATCGAATAGTATTTCTGCTGTTTGGTCATATTTTTCTGTGTTCCATGGAGGTGTATAGTCTTGTGCTTCTGCTGGGTAAAAAGTTTTTTGATTATATTTCTTCTATTATTATATCATATTTTTCTTTTTCACTTTCTTTTTTAAAATATTATTAAAAAAATGTGAAAAAAGACGTGCTTATATGTTAGAATAGTATTATAGGTGAAAATAGAGGTGATTATTGTGGATAATCTTACGTTAGTTATAACATCTTATATAATAATTGCAATTGTTCTAATTTTTGTTGTTTTAGGTTTAATTAAGAAAAATAGACTAAAGCGATTAAAAGAAGAGTTAGAAGTATTAGATAGAGAAAAAAATGAGATAGAGAGTGCACCAATTGTATCTGAACTTGCTAAGTTAGAAACTATTGTTAAAAATGATAAAATTGAAGAAAAATATAAGGAATGGTTTAATGCTTTTGAAGATATTAAAAATAAAACTATTCCTGAAATAAATGACATGATTATTGATTTGGATATTTATATTGATAAAAAACAATATAGAGAATATGCAATTCATGTTGCAAAAACAGAACTTGCTATATATAAAGCAAAGACTGCTACTGATAGTTTACTTGATGAAATTAGAGAAATAAATTTAAGTGAAGAAAAGTATAGAAAACTTATTACTAAACTTAAAACTAAATATCGTGAGTTATTGAGTTCTTTTGAGGATTCTAAGTCCGATTATGAGAATATAGCAAATGTTATTGAACTTCAATTTGAAAATATTGAAAAGAGATTTCAAGATTTTGAAGATTATATGGAAGTTAATGATTATCAGGAAGTTTTTCATATTGTTAAGGGAATTGATATAATGATTGATCATATGGAAATTGTTATAGAAGAAGTTCCAGATTTAGTTCTTTTGGCTAATCGATTAATTCCTAAAAAGATTGAGCAAATTACAGAAATATATGACGATATGAAAAGTAAAAAGTATCCTTTGAAACATTTAAAGATTGAATATAATGTTGAGGAATCTTTGAAGAATGTTAATCAAATTATAGATAGAATTAAAGTTTTAAATTTAGAAAATTGTATGTTTGAACTTAAAACTATGCTTGAATATTTAGATTCTTTGTTTAATGAATTTGAGCTTGAGAAAAATGCTAAGAAGGAATTTGAAGAGGCTAAAGAAATTTTTGATAAAAGATTTTCTAAAATTTCTGTTGTAGTTAATGATGTTTATTTACAATTAGATGATATTAAAAATATGTATGATTTAACAGATAACGATGTTCAAACTATTGATTTAGTTAATACTAAATTAAAAGATTTAGAAAATATTTATAAGGAATCTTTGAAAGGGCTATCAAAAAAGAAGACTCCTTATTCATTAATTGCATTATCTGTTCAAAATAATTTAGTTACTTTAAAAGATATAGAAGATGAATTAGATGTTGCATTAAAAAATCTTGGAAATATGTATGAAGATGAGGTTCGTGCTAGAGAACAACTTGACGAAATACAAGAATTGTTGAAGCAATCTAAAGCTAAGATTAGAAGTTATAAGTTACCTATTATTTCTAATAATTATTTTGTTGAATTACAAGAAGCTAATGAAGCAATACTTGAAATAATAAAGGAACTTGAAAAAAAACCAATCGCTATTAAAATTTTAAATACTAGGGTGGATACAGCTCGAGATTTAGTTTTGAAGCTTTTCAATACTACTAATGATATGATAAAAACGGCTAAATTGGCAGAATATTCTATTGTTTATGGAAATAGGTATAGAAGTCAAAATATTAATATTGATAGTGGGCTTAATCAAGCGCAAATGCTTTTTTATAAAGGTAATTATAAAAAGTCTTTAGATGTTACAATTGCTACTATTGAGCGAATTGATGAGGATATCAGAAAAAAGGTGGTTGAGTTATATGAAAATACTAACTAAGTTTAAAGGCTTAACTAATAGGGGATTTGGAAAAGTTGAAGTTATGGTTATGTTATGTGCTCTTTTAGTTCTTTTGGCTTTTGGTGTTAAATCCTTATCTGATAATCAGGATAGTAGTAATATTTCTATGTTGAAAAGGCAAGCAGATAATTTTGCGTATAAAGTAGGTATATATAAGGATATGTATATTAGAGACGATAATATATATTATTTGGATTATTTGTTAGATGCTTCGTATGCGATAGAGTTGACTAGTCCTACAGATAGTAATGTTAAATGTAATAGATATGAATCTTATGTTAAAATTACAAATGCTAGTAAACAGGTTACATTAAAATGTGGTAATTATCTTGCTGTTGGTTATGAAGGTGGAAATTATTCTATTTATGAACTTTCTGAGTGGATGAATGATGCTCCAAATGATAGCATAAGTGGTGAGATAAAAATTTTATATAATTATACAAAAGATGGTAAAGAAATGAGTAATTCTTATATGTTAGAAAATGAATTTATTGATTTTTACAATAGTAAGGAAGGTACTTCTGTTTCTAGTTTGTCTGAAATAGTTGGAGATGGTATAGAAGTTATATCAAAAGGATTATATAGAGAAAAGACTTTTCTAAAAGAAATTTAGTAATAAAAAGATGATTATTCATCTTTTTTTTGATATACTTATTGTGGTGATTAGAATGGGATTATTTAACAAAATAAAAAATTTATTTAAAAAAGGTGAAAAAATTGAGGAAGAACAAAGTGAGTTGTCAGTTGAAGATATTGTAGAAGAATTTGATGATGTTGATTATGTTGATGATAGTGATGTTCATGAGGATGTTCAAAGTGACACTAAGTCTTTGAAAGATGTTAAAATATATGAAAAAGGTTTATCTAAATCAAGACAAAATTTTGTTTCTAAGCTTATAAATCTTACTAATAAGTATAATAAGATTACTGAGGATTATTTTGATGAACTTGAAGAAATCTTAATTATGGCTGATATTGGCGTAAATACAGTTATGGATTTCATGGATAGACTTAGAAAAAGAGTTAGAAATGAAAAAATTGAAGATGTTGATTATTTGAAAGAAGTTATTGTTGATGAATTATTTATTATTTATGTAAATGATGAAGTAATTGTTAATAAAATTAATTTTAGTGAGAAGAAACCTACTGTTATTTTGTTTGTAGGAGTTAATGGAGTTGGAAAAACTACTACTATTGCTAAACTTGGATCTAAGTTTCATGATGAGGGAAAAAAAGTTATGATGGTAGCTGGTGATACTTTTAGAGCTGGTGCAACAAAACAATTAGAAGAATGGGCAATGAAGACTGAATCTCTTTTTGTAGGAAAAGAGGAAGGTGCTGATCCTTCTAGTGTTATTTACGATGGACTTGAAAAGGCACTAGAGGAAGAGGTGGATGTTGTACTTATTGATACTGCAGGTCGTCTTCAAAACAAGGTTAATCTTATGAAAGAATTAGAAAAGATTAATAAAGTTATTGGAAAAATTATTCCGGATGGACCACATGAGACGCTTTTGGTTATTGATGCCACTACAGGTCAAAATGGTATTTCTCAAGCTAAAGCTTTTAAAGAAATTACTGATATAACTGGTATTGTGCTAACTAAACTTGATGGAACAGCAAAAGGTGGAATTGTTCTTGCAATTAAAGAAAGTGTTGGTATTCCTGTTAAGTTTATAGGTCTTGGTGAGAGAAAAGAAGATTTACAAGTATTTGATATTGAAAAATATATATATGGTTTATTTAAAGATATGATGTAGGTGTATTATGGATAAGGTTATTTATTTAAATGAATTATATGATTACTATAAAGAACTGTTTACTTCAAAACAACAAATGTATTTTGAAGATTATTATTGGAACAATTTATCTTTGGGGGAAATTGCTGATAACAATAATGTAAGTAGAAATGCTATTCATAATCAATTAAAAATTATTGAAGATAAGTTAATAGAGTTAGAAAATATTTTAAAATTGAATAAAAAGAAAGATAATATAATTAATTTACTTAATGGAAAAGTTGATGAAAAACTTTTAGATGAGATAAAGAATTTATTATAGGAGGTTGCTATGTTTGATAGAATATCGTATATAAATGAACAAAATGTATGCGTTAATTTAAGAACTGATGTTGAAATAAAAAGCAATATTTTAAGTGCACATGTTATTTTAAGTGATGCTGAAAAAAATTTGCTTGGGGAAATTATTGAAATTGGTAATGGAAAAGTTAATATAAAACTTCTTGGTGAATTTCAGGATGGTAAATTTTTTGGTGGGATAATAAGAAAACCACTTTTAGATGCACAAATTAGGATGGTTAATGAACAAGAAATTGCAATTATACTTGGTGAAAACAATGAAAATGCTATGAACCTCGGTAAAAATCCATTTTATAATGGTGCTCCAGTATATTTAAATATAAATGAGTTCTTTGGTAATCATTTTGCTATTTTTGGTAATAGTGGAAGTGGAAAGTCATGTGGTATGGCTAGACTTGTTCAAAATGTTTTTTTGAATCAAAATGTAATTCCGTATAATGCAAATTTTATATTATTTGACGTTTCTGGTGAATATTCTAATGCTTTTAGAATTTTACCTAAGATTAATGCTGCATACAAATATAGAGTGTTTACTACTAGTGAGACTAATAATGAAGGTGAACAATTACGTATTCCATTATGGCTTTTAAATGCGTCTGATATAGCTTTGCTTTTAATGTCTAATAGTCATTCACAATTACCAATAATTGAAAGAATGTTAAAACTGGCAAAATGTTTTGCAGAGTCTAGTGAAATATCTGAAGCTTATAAGGATCACTTAATTGCAAAAGCTATTATTTCTGTGTTGTTTAGTGATTCTACACCAGCTAGAAAGAAAAATGATATATTTTCAATAGTAGAGACTTGTTCTACTAAAAACTTTCATTTAGATGCAGTTATTACTGGTGTTGGATATACTCGTAAACTTAGGGAATGCTTCAATATTGATAAGTTTGGTACTTTTACTGAAAGTATATTATTTACTGAGTATGTAACATCGTTTGTTAATGATAAATTTGATGACTATGAGCCTAGTGGATATACTTTTTATACTTTACAAGATTTGGAAAAAGCTCTTGACTTTACTTTAATATCAGATGGATGGTATAAAAATGAGAATACTTATGCTGATGCAGTTACTGTAAAGGTAAGACTTCATTCTTTAATAACTGGACCACATAGTAAGATTTTTGATTATCATGATCATGTTGATGTTAACGGTTATTTGACAAATATGCTTTTTATTAATCAGGAAAAGTGTCAAATAGTAAATATTAATCTTGATGATATGGATGATTCTATTGCGGCAGTAATTACAAAGATATTTACAAGAATTATTTTTGATTTTTCTAAGACTATTCCTAATAGAGGATCTGTTCCTTTTCATATTTTAGTAGAGGAAGCTCATAGATATATAAAAAATGATACAGATAATTATTTGATAGGTTACAATATATTTGAACGTGTTGCAAAGGAAGGAAGAAAATATGGTGTTCTTTTAGGAGTTATTTCCCAAAGGCCTGTTGAACTTTCTGATACTGTTATTTCGCAATGTTCTAATTTCCTTATATTTAAGACAAATCATCCGAGGGATGAAGAATATATTAAGAAAATGATTCCTAATATTAATACGGATGTAGTTGATAAGCAAAAAAGTTTACAATCTGGTACTTGTTTGGCGTTTGGTAGTGCTTTTAAAATCCCTGTTATAGTTAAGCTTGATATGCCAAATCCATCACCAAGAAGTGCAAATAGTGATATAATTAGGTACTGGGGAAAATAATTAATACAAGAGGTGATTATATATGTTTGAAAGTTTAGGAGAAAGACTTCAAAGTGCAATTTCAAAAATAAAAGGGTATGGTAAGATTAGTGAAGAAAATATTAGTGAAATGATGCGTGAGATTAGACTTGCTCTTTTGGAAGCGGATGTTAACTATACAGTAGTAAAAGAGTTTACTACTATTGTTAAGGCAAAGGCTTTAGGTGAAGAAGTTCAAAGAAGTTTAAAGCCTGGAGATGTTTTTGTTAAGATTGTTAAAGATGAACTTACAGACCTTTTAGGTGGAGAACAGAAACCACTAAATTTAGTTGGGAACCCTGCAATACTTATGTTAGTAGGATTACAAGGAAGTGGTAAGACTACTGCTATTGGAAAGCTTTCTAATTTACTTAGAAAAAAGCATAGTAAGAAACCACTTTTAGTTGCTTGTGATGTTTATCGTCCTGCTGCAATTGATCAATTAAAACAAATTGGTAAACAGTTAAATATTGAGGTTTATGAAGAAGGTAAGAAAGATCCAGTAGAAATTGCAAATAATGCAATTAAATATGCTAAAGAAAATAAATATGATTATGTTTTAATAGATACTGCAGGTCGACTACATATTGATGAACAGCTTATGGAAGAGCTTGATAATATTAAGGATTCTGTTAATCCACATGAGATATTGTTAGTAATTGATTCTATGATGGGACAAGATGCTATTAATGTTATTGAAGGATTTAATAATCAACTTCCTTTAACTGGTGTTATTTTAACTAAGTTAGATGGTGATACAAGAGGCGGTGTTGCGCTTTCTGTAAGACATCTTACTAATGTTCCGATTAAATTTATTGGTACATCGGAGAAAATGGATGGAATTGAATTGTTTGATCCTGAGAGAATGGCTGGTAGAATTTTAGGAATGGGAGATATTATTTCTCTTGTTGAAAAGGTTCAATCTGAAATAGATGAAAAAGAAGCTGAAAGAGCTGCAAAAAAAATGCAAAAAGGAAAGTTTGACTTGGAAGATTTTTTATCCACTATGAAGCAAATAAAAAAACTTGGGCCTTTAGAAAATTTAATTAAACTTATTCCTGGTGCATCAAAAATGGGGCTTAATAATGTTCAAATAGATCCAAAACAAATGGGACATATTGAAGCAATAATTTTATCTATGACTCCTAAAGAAAGACGTAATCCTGAAATAATAAAAGCTAGTAGAAAGACTAGAATTGCTAAAGGATGTGGACTTTCTGTACAAGAAGTAAATCAATTGTTAATAAAGTTTGATGAAATGAAAAAAATGATGAAACAATTTAGTAATGGTAATATGAAGATGCCTTTTTAAAAGTTGTTTTACATAATTAAAAAAAATATACAATATATTTGCATTTAAAAATAGTATTTTGATACTATTTTTTTATTTAATAAATGATATACTTGAATAGGAGGTTTATATGAAAATAGCGTTATTAAATGAGAATAGTCAAGCTGCAAAGAATAGTATTATTTATTCTTGTTTGAAAGATGTTTGTGATAGTAAAGGCTTTACATTATATAATTATGGAATGAGTGATGAGAATGACTCTAATTTGACATATGTACAGCTAGGGCTTTTGTCTGCAATTTTGTTAAACAGTGGTGCTGTTGATTTTGTGGTAACTGGTTGCGGAACTGGGCAAGGTGCAATGCTTGCATTAAATAGTTTTCCTAATGTATTATGCGGATTAGTTAATGATCCACTTGACGCTTATTTATTTGCACAAATAAATGATGGTAATGCGATAAGTATTCCTTATGCTAAAGGTTTTGGTTGGGGTAGTGAATTAAATTTAAAAAATATTTTTAATAGTCTTTTTAGTGAACCATTTGGTGGAGGATATCCTGTAGAAAGAAAAGAACCTGAACAAAGAAATAAAAAGATATTAGATTCTGTTAAAGTTGTAACTCACAATGATATTACGACTATATTAAAAAATATTGATTTAGATTTTTTAAGAAGTACAATTGATAATAAATATTTTAAAGATAACTTTTTTAAA
>JAGALD010000038.1 GCA_017625395.1 Bacilli bacterium
TGGGGGTAATAGCGGAGTAATAATGGGAGAACTTTTAGTATCCAAAGAAGGATTAGGATACTTGATTATGTATGGTTCACAAGTATTTAATATAAGCTTAACTATTACATCAGTTGTAATACTAGGAATACTATCTTATTTAATGTATTTTATAATAAATAAAATAGAAAATATCATAATAAAAAAATAAAGAAGTCATCAAATGACTTCTTTTTAATATTAATATTTAGTTATCATAATCATCTAAAAAACTATGTTTTTCGCCGTTTTTTGAAAATCCTAAAGCACAATTCAAATTAACATTATCTAAACTTTTAAATATGTTATAATCAACATCTTTATTATCTCTTTTTAACATTTTTATTAATTCTTTTATTTCTTTTCTTTTACTTATTTCTATATCTCGTACTTTTTCGGTAAACTTGCAAGCACAATTTATAAATTCTAAACTATTAAAATTAACCCAAGATAGAATATCTTCTTCTTTAACAAAATAAAGTGGTCTAATTAACTCTAATCCTAAAAAATTATCACTATGTAACTTAGGCATCATCGTTTTTATTTCTGCGCCATAGAACATAGATAAAAGAGTTGTTTCAATAACATCATCAAAATGATGACCAAGAGCTATTTTATTACATCCTAACTCTTGCGCTTTACTATACAAAAAACCTCTTCTCATTCTTGCACACATATAACAAGGTTTTTCTTCGTTTAATTTTTCTGAAATCGCAAATATATCAGTATCAAAAATTTCCACATCTAAATCTAGAATTTTTGCATTCTCTATAATCTTATCAAGAACCTCTTTTTTGTATCCAGGATTCATAACAACATACTTTACAAAAAATCTAAATTTATCATGTCGTTCTAATTCTTGAATACATTTAGCAAGTAAAAAAGAATCTTTTCCACCAGAAATACAAACCATAATTCTATCATTTTCTTTTATTAACTCATATTCCTGAACAGCTCTAACAAATCTACTCCAAATTGATTTTCTAAACTTCTTTATTATGCTACGTTCAATTTCTTTACTATCAACCATTAAATTCAACCCTTTATACTAATTATTAACAAGCTTTTTGAGCTTCTGACGAACAAGTATTCTTGTTTTCTAACACACATTTAATAGAACATTTAAATTTATTATATGTTTCATTAATCATCTCTTCAGTAAGCACCATAAAAGCATCTGTTTGTAAATCACTAATACCAGTTTCTAACTCTTTTGCTTCTCCACCTACAACAGATACAACATTAGGAGCAAAAATTCTTTTTTCTCCAGCAGAAATGCTTTCCCCATCTTTATTTGTAAGTGTATAATCATCCAAAACAGAATCTAGTAAAGTTAATAATTTATAATAATCATCGCTTCCTTTTTTACTAGTAACAATATTACCTGATTCATCAATAGTCATGGTATCTCTTATATCTTTAACATCAACATAATAAATTTTTTCAAGTCCATTATCTTTAGCAACACTTATAAGAGTCTCTATAACACTTCTACACCAAGGACAATTTGAAAAGCCAAAATATACAACAAAAGACTCTTTTCTTTCTATCATCTTAATAATATCATTAGCAGTTTTATATACAAATGGATTTTCTTCATTAATTTCAACTTCACGATATTTCAATCCACTATTACCAATCTCTTGACCATTCAAAGCTTCATATTCTTCCTTAAACTTAGATGAATCACTCGAAACTTTATTACCACAAGCAGTAACAAAACATATCAACACCAAAACACCTAATAATAAAAATCTATTCTTCATTTTACCACCTTCTAAATATCATAAATATATTATAATAAATGAATTAAATAAAATAAATACAAATTTTTATATTAAAACAAATATTAGTAAAATTAGACAAGCTCTCCTATTATAACTAAATAATTATTTTTATCATTTGGATTACAAGTAAATAATGTAATAGAATTCTTATCTAAATTCCTACTTATAACAATATGACCATCTTTATCATCAATATAAGAATTTACTATTCTGTATACAAACTCCTTTTCTTTATAGTTTAAAACAACAAAATCTCCAACGACAAGCTCATTAAGTCTTTTAAAATAAGCTAATTTACCAGTACCAGAATGTCCTCCTAAAATAACATTTCCATTAATAAAATCAGGCATATCAGACATCGACATTAATTGAACATTTTTATCTATGTTATTTTCAGTAGAATCTTTAGAATAAATTTTGTTATTAATATTAAGTTTAGGAATAGATAATGTCATAACAACGTTTTCTTTATCCATATTTTGATTATTATTTACAAGTTCATTAACAACATCATTACTACTTGAATTATTAATATTCTTCTCAAAGTTCTCAATTAATTCCTCATTATTAACAAAATTTGAGAGATTATAAACAACAAAAGAAGACCATAAGGTACAAAAAACAAAAATAATTCTTTTGACACTATAAAACATAGCGAAGTACCTTAAAAAGTTTATTTAAATGATTAAATATTAATCCAAAATCCATCCTATAAATTCCAGCATTAGGAACCTCAATCTTCATATCACTTAAAGAAAGATTAATACTCAAATTAGATTCTTCATTAATAGTAATAGATATATCTTCTACCTTACTATATCCCGAAGTAGTATTAACTTGTTTAATAACATACTCACCATAAGGCAATGTAACCTCTAAAAGACCAAACTCATCTGTAGCGCCTGTATACATCAAAGTTCCACCACGATTATAAATCTCAAAAACTATTCCCTTCTCTGGTTTCATTGTATTAGAATTATATTCTTCACTGCTTCCAAATTGTTTATAAATTTTAACTTTAGAAGTTATAACATCATTTGAAAGAGTAAGCTCACTATTTAAATTATCTAAGTTCACTTCAACAACATATTCTTTATCATCTAGATAATAACCTTTTCCAGCAACTTTTTCTTTTATAAAATAAGTACCAAATTTAAGATTATCAATCATTCCTACATTATCATCATCAATTACTATTTCGCCAACTAAATTTTTACTTTCATCAAATACATCATAAATAGCACCAATCAAGCTAGCTTCTCCACTTGGTATTATATCTTTAGTATTACTATCTACTTTTTTTATAGATATACTTCCTGATAAAACTTTAACTTTTATTTTTAACTCTATTAAATCCAAATTTCCCCTTTCAACAACACTCTGAGTTTCGCTATTATAAAAGAACTCTATGTTATTTGCTAAATCAGTACCATCCTTTATTAATGTTATATAACCATCTTTTACTTCTTCTGATTTAATAATTAACTTATTGGAAACAATTTTTGCATCAAAATCACTAGACTTTACTGAATAATCATTAAGAACCATATTATCATCAACTAATTCAATAGTATCATTTACTCCCATAATTACCTCATCTGAAATATTAGGTAATACACCATGATTTTTTATTAGTGATTCAATTTCTTTAATTTCATCTTCATAAGGATAAATAATATTTCTATTAGTTGCATTATCTATCCAATCAAACGAACTATTATTATCTACAGTTCTCCATATAAGTAGTTGTGTAATAGATATCCATTTTGGTTCCAAATGTTGCTTATATCCATAACCATAATAAACCAAAAGTTTAATACGCTCCCACTGTTCCAAACTTAAATTAAACTTATTAGTAAAAGTAGTATACCCAGTATAACTACTACCATCAATTAAAGTCTCAAACGGCTCCAAACAATATGCAATATTTCCATTATCAATATTTCTAATTGCTTTTGCATTTCTATAATGATAATAAGTCTTATCAAATTTAACATATGAAATATTTGGAAGTTTTTCAGCAGCAGAAAAGCTTGCAGTTTTTGCAAAAACACCATTATAACCTAATGTAAATAAAAATAGTGAGAATATTATTAGTGTAATTTTTTTCATTTCCTCTCCTTTAACCATCACTAATAATATCTTTATACACAAAAATTAAATTTCCTAAAATTAACTAAAATAATTTATAACACCATTAACAATAGCTTTTGAAATAGTCCTCTGATATTCTTCAGTTTGTAATAATTTTCTTTCTTTATAATTAGAAAGAAAACCACA
>JAGALD010000039.1 GCA_017625395.1 Bacilli bacterium
CGGGTATGAACCGGACGCTCTAGCCAACTGAGCTATCTCGCCATAAATCAAGCATATTAATAGTAACACAAAAAAAGTGTGTTGACAATACCTGATTTAACATTTTTTAACATTTTTATCCAAAAAACATTTGATAAAGCTTAACAAATACCTTTTGAGATATCGGAGCACTATAAATAAACCTATTACTATCACTCTTTATTGCAGTAATAATTTTCTTACTTATACTATCCAAATCACTCTTTCCCATTAAGTCAAACAATATATATTCTTTAAACTTAATTTTATCTTGTAATTTTTCAAAATGACTTGATGATAAATCCTTGTTTTCTAGCATCACTTCATTAAAACCAGTCTTATATACACCAGGTTCAATTAATTTAATTTTAATATCACAATCAAGTAAAGAAAACTCACGTCTTAATATCTTAGCAATCATAATAAGACTAGATTTACTTGAACAATAACTACCTAAAAACTCAATTGGTAGTATTCCTGCAATAGATGACATAATAATTATTTTCCCAGTCTTTTTTTTAATCATATTAGAACTTATAATCTGAATAATTTCTAAATTAGAAAAAACATTAACTTCGTAATTTTCTCTTACTCTATCAATTGGAATTTCTATCAAGGAACCTCCATACCCCACCGCTGCATTAAGAACAACAATATCAATATCTAAACCATTCAATTTTTCTCTATCATTCTTATTAGTTACATCTAATTTAAAACATTCAACATTTTTATAACCTAAATATTTATCTTTAACACTCTTTTCTTCTTCAAATGTATGAACAGTTACGTATATATAAAATTCATCACTTAATAACTTCTCTATCACAGAAGACGCAATACCACTTCTAGCGCCAGTAAATAAAATTTTTTTCATACACTTATTATTATCAAAATAAATAAAAATATACAAACAAAAAGAAAGCTATTTCCCTTTAGCTCTCTTTTTGATTATAAATGATACACCCTTTTTACTATTTTCTATAGATATATCATAATTTAATAAGTTAAGTGTTTTTTTTACGATTGATAAACCTAATCCAAATTGACCTTTTATTCCTTTTTTAAATGGATTAAAAATGTCTTCTATCATGTCGTTATCAATATTAGGTCCATCATTAAATAAAGTGAGTTTATTATTTTTGACAGTTATTTTTATTTCCTTTTTAGCATATCTAATAAAATTATTTAGAATATTATCTATAATAGTTTCCCAAAGATCGAAAGTACCAATAAATTTACTATTATCAATCGAAGCAGTAAATTTAACATCCTTTCTTTGATATTTAAATTTATCTATAGATGCATTAATTACTTCACTAATATCAATTACACTATTGGTTTCATTTTTCTTATCACTAAGATAATCAAGCTTATTTAAATAAAGAAGTGAGTATACTTTTTTTTCTAATTTATCAGTTTGTTCTTTTATAACCTTTAGTGCATCGTCTTTATCTTCAATACCATCTTCAACCGCTTCCACATAAGACTTTATGACAGTGAGAGGAGTCTTAAAATCATGGGAAATGTTTTGATACATATTATTTTTATATTCTTCCTGCAGCTTTAAAGATAAACGCATATCTTCAATTGATTTCTCTAAAGATTTGATTTCATCATCCGCTTTAAAATTCAACTTATGATTAAAATTGTCGTTATCAATATTATCAATCTTAGATTTCAATTTTTCTATCTTCTTAACTACCATAGTACTCCAAAAGAAAATTATTAATGCAATAAGTAGGAATGCTAGTAGGAAAAGTGATATTACAGATACCATAAATTCGCCGCGTAATTTGCTTAAAAATTTTTCATTAGTAACTGATACCTTCATCGCAGTATCATCTTCTGAAACATAGTAATAATAAGTTTTATTCTTATATTCAAAATTACCATATTCCATATCAAGTTTTGTTAGTAGTTCTCTTTTATCTATATTAACTATTTTAGTATAGTTATTACTTGTATAAATCTTACCATCTACGACATATAAATATGCAATGTCATTGCTTATACTACTCCCTTCTAGGTTACTACCTATCATATCAAGTGGGCTTTTCAAAGCATTATAAACAGTAGATTCAAATATTGGCGTTAAAAGATTAGGTAATATAAATCCTACAGTAACGAGTACTATATCAAATATAATAACTAATATTAATATCAGCTGTCTACCTAGTTTATTTTCTATATATTTCATGACAATCTATATCCATATCCATATATAGTTGAGACATTTAACTTAGACATTTTCTTTCTAAGACGTCTAACTAAGTCATCTACAGCCCTATCACTTCCAAAGTAATCGTCACCCCAAATATTTTTTAATATTTCATCTCTAGAAAAAGACTTATTTTTATTATTAAGAAACAGTAACAACAAATCAAATTCTAATGTAGTTAGCTTTATCTCTTGATCATTTTCACGAGCTACTCTTTTATTTAAATCAATAACATAACTATCATATATAATTTCTTTAGCATCCTTATCCTTATATATTCTAGTAATTAATTTATTAACCCTAAGTATTAGTTCTTTAGTTGAATAAGGTTTCGCAATATAATCATCACTTCCCATTTCAAGGCCAATTATCTTATCGATATCTTTGTCCCTGGCAGAAGTAAAAATTACTGGAACCAATTCATCCTTTTTCCTAATTTCTTTAATAACGTCATAGCCAGTAACATCATCACCAAGCATTATATCTAAAATCCATAAATTTGTGTTATTACCAACGTAATCCAAAGCATCCTTTCCTTTAAAAAATTGAATTACTTCATAACCTTCTTTTTCTAGATATGTCTTAATTAAATTTGAAAGACTTACTTCATCTTCCACTAAACATACGGTATACATAATTATCACCTTTCACTATTATACCATAAATCTAGGATATCAACCTCCTTCTTTATATGTATAAATTTCGAATAATTTTATGTTATATTAATTTAATTTTTCTTCTATCTTATACCATCATCTCCTTACATTTTCAGTATACAAAATAAATGTAGTTAAATTATTTAAAAATTATGGGAAATTATGGGAAAA
>JAGALD010000040.1 GCA_017625395.1 Bacilli bacterium
ACTTGTATTTCCATAGTAAACAGTCCCACCCGAATTATATGTTCCAGCACCACATGATGTACATCCACCACCGGCTGTTGCTACTCTTCCACCCGGACAAGATATATAGCATTTTGATTGTGCTGTTGATCCTGCTGCACTCGTATATCCACTTGGACATGATGAACAGCTTGATGCACCTCCAGTACTATATTTCCCGGCTGGACATGTTGCTATATGGGTTCTTCCTTCGCAATATGATCCGGCTGGACATGTTGTACATGAACTATTTCCTGTTCCGGAATTATAAGTTCCACCTGCACATGGGCTACAACTACTTGTACTTCCATTACTTACTGTGTGTGATCCTTTTGCTGTTCCGGCTGGACACGCTGTACATTTTGCTCCAGATGATGCTACATATCCTCCGTTACATGTTATCTTACATTGATTTGCGGCTGTTGATCCTGCGGCACTTGTGTATCCGCTTGGACAACTTGTACATGCTTTTGCTCCGCCTGTACTATATGTATTTGCTGCGCATGCTGCTTTATGTGTTCCTCCTGTACAATATGAACCTGCTGGACATGATGTACATGAACTATTTCCTGTTGTTGTATTGTAAGTTCCTGCTGCACATGAGCTACAACTACTTGTACTTCCATAACTTACTGTATGCGATCCTTTTGATGTTCCGGCTGGACACGCTGTACATTTTGCTCCAGATGATGCTACATATCCTCCGTTACAGGTTATCTTACATTGACTTGCAGCTGTCGATCCTGCTGCACTTGTGTATCCTGTTGGACATGTTGTACATACTTTTGCTCCGCCTGTACTAAATGTTCCCGTTGCACATGTACTACAACTACTTGCGCTTCCATAATATACATTATGTTGTGCTTTAAATGTTCCTGCTGGACATGCTGCTTGGATTGTATCATTTGCGTTTTGTAGATATTTTCCATCTGCTACAGTTATGTAACATTTATTTTGAGCTGTTGCTCCTTCTGCACTTGTATATCCTGTTGGACAAGAACTACAACTTCCTGCTCCTTCTAAACTATATTTACCAGCTGTACATGTTACACAACTACTTGTACTTCCATAATATACTGTATGGTTTCCTTTTGCTGTTCCAGCTGCGCATTTTACTGGAGTTGCAGAGTTTGCTGTTTTGATATAACTTCCAGCATCAACATTTATGTAACATTTATTTTGAGCTGTTGCTCCTTCTGCACTTGTATATCCGCTTGGACAAACAGTACAAATTGCAGCTCCTCCAGTACTATATGTTCCTATAGCACATTTAGTACAACTACTTGTACTTCCATAATATACTGTATGAGTTAAACCTGCTGTTCCTGCTGGACATGCTGTTTGTGTTGCTGAATTTGCTGTTGCAATATACTTTCCAGCACTTACATTTATATAACATTTATTTTGAGCTGTTGCTCCTTCTGCACTTGTATATCCTGTTGGACATGCAGTACATGTTTTAGCTCCGCCTGTACTAAATGTTCCTGCTGCACATGTACTACAACTACTTGTATTTCCATAATATATAGTGTGTGATGCTTTAAATTGTCCTGCTGGACATGCTGTTTGTGTTGTTGATTTTGCAGTTCCAAGATATTTTCCATCTGCTATTGTTATGTAACATTGGTTTTCGGCAGTTGATCCTTCTGCACTTGTATATCCTGTTGGACATGCAGTACATGTTGATTTATTTCCAGTATTATATGTTCCTACATCACATTTTGTCCAATGTGCATATAATGTTTGATTTTCTGTTGCGGTTACTGTTGTATCAGCAGTTATTTTTGTTCCGCCTGTTGCTTCTGTATACCATCCTGCAAAAGAATATCCTGCTCTTGTTGGAGAACAAAGTGCTCCATATTTACTACCATATGATATATCTCTTGATGATGGACTACATACATTTCCTCCATTACTGTTATAAGTTAATGTAAATGTATTTTGTCTTCTTACTGTAATAGTACATATATTTGTATTTCCTGCATTATCTCTAATATTTGCTGTATATGTTACGTTTTTATCTTCATTTAATGTAACTGTTTTTGTTGTGAAGTCTTCTATTCCATATTCTTTTACTTCACTTCCACCTGTATCTGTTGTTTTTGCAAATCCAACAGTTACATCTGTGTAGTAATATCCATTAACTTGACTTCCACTTATTACTTTTAATTCACATGACGGTTTTTCTTTATCAATCTTTGTAATATTTATTGCTGTATGAGTATATACGTTTCCTGCTATATCTCTTACTTTTATTACAATGTTATTTGTGTTTGCTGTATAGATTTTTGAATTTGTAGCTTGCCAAGTTTCTCCACCATTAAAGCTATATGGTTTGTCTGGCAATTTACTTTCTCCATCTTTTGCTCCATTAATTACTAATGTTACATCTTGATTTGTCCAACTAGTAGCGTTTCCTGTTACGCTTGTTATTGTTGGTTTTGTTTTATCAACTTTTGCTGTAAAGCTTGAAATTTCACTACTTGTTCCTGCTCCACTTACAACTTTATATCTTATATAATATATACCTTCTGTTGTATTAAGAGCAGTTACCATAGTTCCTGATGCAACTTCTGTTGTAGGATTACAAGTATTATTTGTATCTTTACAATAATAAATTGTTGCACCACTTGCTCCTACTTTACTACTTACTAATTTGAAGTTTAGATTATCGTCTACCCATACATTTGATTCAACTTCTGCTCCATTTGTTTTTTCTGTTACTGTAATTGTAACTTTTGGAACACCTTTATCTATGTTTTCAATTTTATATGTTTTTGCTGGGTCAGATATTAATGTTGCAATATTTTTTGTTTTTGCACTTCCTGTTATATTATCAGAATAATCTTTATAATTAATATCTTGCCAAGTTGCTCCATTATCAAATGAATAATTAGTTGTTCTTACAGTTTCATTTTTAGGAATTAAGTTTACACTTACATTTTTATTTGTGAATAGTGTACTTCTATCTCCTACCATTACTTCTATTTTTTCTATATCAAATGTGGTGTTATTTAATGAACCAAGATCAAGTCTTAAGTTTTTATATGATCCTTTTGGTACTACAAATTCTACTATTTTCTGTCCTTGTACTAATAAAGCTTTAACAGAATTTGCTTCTGTATGTGTACCATTAGAGTAGAATAATTGAGCTGTTGTTGTTGCAGGTATTGCTGTATTAAATCTTACTCTTACTCTTGTTATTTCTTTATAATCATTTAATTCAGTAAATGAGATTTGTGGATCTGTTGTTGTGCTAGTTAGTTTTGTTCCACTTTCTGTCATATTAACTAATGTATATGCTTCTTTGCTTGGATAGATTTGATATCCATATTCTATATCAAATTCTGGTTTTGGTGCACCAACTCTAACATCTACTGCACATGTTCCTTCGTTTCCAGCATAATCTTTTACGTATCCTATTACTGTAGTTAATCCGTTATTTACTTTTATTGATGTTTGTTTGTTGTAGTTTCTATTATTAATACTTGTTCCGATTCCGTATGTTAATACTCCACTATCTGAATCTGACCAACTTACTAGTTTTACACTTACATCTCCTGATAACCATCCTGTTGCTTCTTGTGTACCACCAACTATTTCAAGTGTACATTTTGGCATTGTTTTATCAACATATACTTCTACAGGACAGTTAGTTGTATTACCACTTCTATCTACAATTGTTACTTCACCGTTCTTTGTTGTTTCTGTAAATGTTTTAGAGAATGTTGTACTTCTACATCCAGATGATGAATCGCTACAACCTACTATAATTGTACGATTTGAATTTGTCCATTTTGTAGATTCTCCTTCAACTGTTCCACACACTGGTTTTTCTGCATCAAATTCATATTCAGTACAAATTGTGTCTTCAGTAGTGTAATTTCCACAATACAAGCAAGCTTTATATTCATAATTTGCTCCATTTGTGTTAGTTACTTCTACATAACTCAATTCATTGCTACAAAATCCATCGTTTTCTGGATCTTTAAGAGAATCCATATATCCAGACTCTACTAATTCGTTTAGATATACAATTTTCTTTTCTCCGCTTTCTGGTAAATAGCAACCTTTGTCGTTTCCACTTATACACTCGACAACTTTATTTTCTGTTGCTACTTTCATATTTTCTTCATATGTAATATAAGTTTTTTCTTTCGAATTATTTACATATTTTGATATTGCAGGTACTGTTATTATTGCAATGATTCCAATTATGATAATTACCCCAATTATTTCTATTAAGGTAAATCCACTTTTGCTTTTCTTCCTGCGTTTTTTCTTTCTTCTTTTATCTTTGTCCATATGAACACCGCCTAACTATCATCCTTTACTCTATATACAACATTTTACATTTTTATTGTCCCAGAGTCAAGGTTTGCTTTCGTTTATTTGGAAGTTTTTTTATTTATTGTTTTTTTTGTAAAATAATGTCTAATTTTATTTTATTTTTTTTGTTTTTTTGTAAATCATTTGCTTAAAGTGGACAGTTTTTTTCTTATAAGTTATAATTTAATTATTAAATATAATGATAATTGGAGGTGTTCTTGATGAGAAAAAAAATTAGTTCTTTATTGATGATTATATTTGCTTTTGTTTTTCTTTTAGAGCCTTCATTTGCTTTAGAAAAGACTACAGGTAGAATTGCAGCTACTGATGGTCTTAAATTGAGAAAAGGGCCAGGAACTGAATATGATAGAATTGCTGGTGTTCCACATAACAAAAGAGTACAAATAATATCTTACGCTGAGACTGGTAGTGGTTGTGTAGATAAATGGGCAGAAATAATTTATGAAGCAGAGACTGCATCTTACAGAGGTTATGTTTGTTCTACTTTTATCGAAGATATTGAAACAGTTACTGTTGATGATAAAAACGATGAGACTTCTACTCCTACTACGCCTACTACTCCAAGTAATCCTGAGTCTGGAGAAAATAGTGATACAAATACTCCTAATGAGGGGACTACTACTCCACCGGAAAACGAAGAAAACAATGGTGGAAATAATTCAGAAAATACAGAAAAACCAAATGAAGGAGATTCTTCATCTAAAGAAGAGGAGACTCCTGATAAAGAAGAGTCTGGAATGGCAAATATGACTGAAGAAGAGTTTGAAGCGTATCTTGTATCCCAAGGATTTCCAGAAAGTTATAAAGTAAAGTTAAGAGAACTTCATAAAAAACATCCTAATTGGGTTTTTATTGGTATTAAGACTAGAGATACTTGGAATAATGCATTAATCAATCAAAATGTTAGTGGAAGAAGTTTATATCAGTCGTTATCTTCTGCTACTCAAGGTTATCTTTCTACTGGAGATGGCTTTTATGATTGGTATACTGATACATTCATAGCAAAAGATGGTTCTACTTGGTTTCAAGCAAAGCCTGAGACAATTGCTTATTATATGGATCCAAGAAACTTTTTAACAGATGATGGTATTTTTATGTTTGAAGATTTGAACTTTTTCAAGTCATATCAGACAAGTAATTCTGTTAAAACTATTTTATATACTGATTTTTATAAGGAATTAATTCAATATTATATGGAAGCAGCTAATTCATATAATATTTCCCCTATTTACTTGGCTGCATTAAGTAGACAAGAAGTTGGATTAGAAGCGGGATACGCTACTAGTGGAACTACTAGTACATATTGTCCTGTCGATTATACTGGATATTATAATTTCTATAATATAAAAGCAACTTCTGGTGCTAAACCGGTTTGTAATGGATTAGCTTATGCTAAAAGTGTTGGATGGAATTCAAAACAAGCAGCCATTATTGGTGGTGCTTCTTGGATTGTTAGTGGATATATAAATGCTGGTCAAAATACTGCATACTTCCAAAAATGGAATACATCAATTAATGCTAGCAAACCATATTATCATCAATATATGACTAATATTCGTGGTGTTGCATCAAGTGCAGTTACTACGAAAGATTCTTATAAAAACATGGGGATTCTTGATTATCCATTTGTATTCCAAATTCCGATTTATGAAGGTATTCCTGAAAAAACAGAATTACCTATTCAAGGGAATCCAAACAACTGGTTAAAATCTTTAAAAGTAAACGGTGTTTCTGTTACAAATTTTGATAGTGAAGAAACTAGCTACTCGGTTGTTGTTCCAAAAGATACAAAATCCGTTAATATTGTTGCAACTACTGTTAATTCTAATGCTACTGTAACAGGAAGCGGAACAATTACTTTAAGTGATGAAAAAACAAGCATTAATTTAGTTGTTACGGCTCAAAATGGAAACAAGAGAACTTATACACTGGAAGTAGTAAAATCAGCTAACGTTACTCCAAATGTTCCAGACGAAGATAATAATAATGAAGAAAACAATGGTGAAGTTAATCCACCAAAACCTGAGGTAAAACCTGATCCTAAACCAGATGTTCCAAAGGAAGAAGAAGTAATAATCTACCCTACACCAGTTGAAACGTTAACAAAAGCTGGCTATAAAATTAACAATAATACATATATTTCAAGTGTTACTCTAGGTTCAACTGTACAAGGTGCTATATCAAAATTACAAAAGGCTAATCAGTATGCAAGTATAAATATAACTAATAGTAGTAATAAAGCAAAAACAAGTGGTTCTTTAGTAACGGGTGACAAAATAACAATTGTATCTAATGATGTATCTCAAACTTATGCAGTTGTAATTTATGGTGATGTTAATGGTGATGGAGAAATCACTACTTTGGATTTACTTGTAGTTCAAAAACATTTATTAAAGAAATCAACACTTACAAATGCATTTTTAAAGGCTGCTGATGTTAATAAAGATAATAGTGTTAATACATTGGATTTACTTATAGTCCAAAAGCATCTTTTGAAAAAGAGCAATATATCACAATCATAGGAGGTTTTAATGAAGAATATTAAAAAAATATTATTTTTCTTTATATTTGCTGTAAATATTTTTAATTTTTTACCAATTTCAGTTGATGCAGCTACAGGAACAGTAACAATGACTGCAAATAAATCACAAGTTGTTGTTGGAAATACTGTTACTTATACGGTTACTGTAAAGGCACCATCTAACAAAAAATTAGGAGTATTTCAATATTATATTTCATATGATTCATCAATGCTTTCATTGACAAGTGGTGAGTCATCAGGTGCTCCTGTATTTACTGGTAGTGAAAGAAGTAAAACATATACATTTAAATTTAAAGCAAAGAAATCTGGTACTGCTACTGTTAAATTTAATGTTAGTGGTGGTTACACTTTTGATCAAGAGAAACTTACATTATCTTCACCATCTAAAAGTGTTAAGATAATTACGCAAGCCCAATTGGAAGCAAGTTATAGTAAAAATAATTATTTATCAAGTTTAGGGGTAACTGGTAAAAAAATATCCCCTTCTTTTAATAAAAATACTTTAGATTATTCTTTAGAAGTAGATAATGATGTCACTTCTGTTAATATCACAGGAAAAGTTGAAGATTCAAAGTCTTCTGTCACTGGTCTTGGAAATCATCAATTAGCAGAAGGAATTAATAAAATTCAAATTAAGGTTACTGCTCAAAACGGTAGTACTAGAACTTATATTTTGAATATTACAAGAAAAGAACTTTCTCCTATTATTGTTGATATTGAAGGAAAAAAATATAATGTTGTTAGAAAAAGTGAACTTATAACTTCACCTAACTCTAATTACGAAGATACAATTATAAAAATAAATGAAGAAGAAGTTCCTGCATTTATTAATGAAGTTACTAAAACAACTTTAGTAGGACTTAAAGATTCCGAAGGAAATATTGATTTATATAAATACGAAAATGATAATTATCTACCTTATAAAGAATTTAGTTTTAGCAATATAATTGTTACTGAAAGTAGTTTTATTGATATTCCAAAAGACTATGTAAAAACAACTATTTCAGTAGATGAAAAAGAAATTACAGCATATAAAAAAGAAAGTAGTCCAGGTTTTTATTTGATATATGCTACTAATATATCAAATGGTATATCTAGTCTTTATCAATATGATTCACATGAAAAAACTATTCAGTTATTTAATTCTAATGATCATGATGAAAATCAAGAATTAAAAGAAAAGAATAAAAATTATGAATATATAATTATAGGACTTGGTAGTTTATTAGTTGTTACTTATATTGTTGTTTTAATATCAATGATTAAAAGAAGTTCTAATTCAAAAAAGAAAAAGAAAAAAATTAACGACAATTTAGAACAATTAGAGATTAATAAAGATGAGAAGATAAATAATAATGAGGAAATTGAGCAAAATATAGAAAAAAGTGATAAAATAGAGGAAAATATTTCAAGAAAACATGATGGAAAGAAAAAGAAAAGAAAAAAGAAATAAATTCTTCTTTTTAATTTATATTTTGGAGGTTCTATGAAGAATAAAAAGTTAATTTTGAGTTGGTTTATTTCTATTATATGTATTGTATCAAGTGGTTTTCTTATACATTCGATATATAAGTTTAATAGAATAGAAGATGGGATTAGATATTTAATTATGGGTATTTTAATTTTAATTGATTTAGTAATCATTTTAAAATTGTTTTCAAAATGTAGAAGTTCAAAGAAAAAGAAAAAATATTTATTATTTAATGTATTAGTAATTCTATTAACTATTATATATATATGTGGATTTACAGTTTTAAATAAAGTTTATTCTTATGTTTCTAGTTTTAATAAGACAGTTACCTACTCTACTAGCCTTGTTACATTAAAAGAGACAAAAGATGTTGATTTTATAATATTAGAGAATGCAAAGTTTGGAATTCTTTCTGATACATCAAGTCAAGATGGATATGTGTTAGCACAAGAGATTATTAAAAAAGAAGGATTGACTAAAAATAATGAGTTAGTTAGCTTTGATACTTATCAGTCTATGATAACAGCTTTATATCAAAAGGAAGTTGATTATATTTTTCTTCCTACTGATTATGTTAGTATTTTTAGTACTTCTGAAGGATTTGAGGATATTGGTGCTAGACTTCGTACTATTACTACTACTGAGAAGGAAGCATCTAAAGAGGAAGCTGATTTATTAGGTTCATCTGCTGACGTTTCAAAACCTTTTACTATTTTATTAATTGGAATTGATTCTGCTAAAGATGGATTAAAACAAGCTGATTCATTTAATGGTGATTCATTAATGGTTGTTACATTTAATCCTACAACAATGACTGCTACAATGTTAAGTATTCCAAGAGATACATATGTACCTATTGCATGTTTTCCTGGTCAATATGAGAATAAGATTACTCACTCTGCTGCTAGAGGAACTAATTGTGTGATTAATACAATTCAAAATTTTTTAGATATTAAAATAGATTATTATATGAAGATTAACTTTACTGGTCTAGTTGATTTGGTAGATGCAGTTGGTGGTATAGAAGTTGATGTTCCGTATAGTTTTTGTGAACAAAATAGTAAAAGAGAGTTCGGTAATAGTACTATTTATGTAAAAAAAGGATTGCAAACATTAAACGGTGAACAAGCTTTAGCATTTTCAAGAAATAGAAAAAATAACTATCAATATTGTAGCAAAGAATGGACTCAAGGAAATAGAAGTGATTTTATAAGAGCTAATAATCAACAAACAGTTGTGCAAGCAATTGTTAATAAAATGAAAGGTTTTTCTGATATTAGTAAATTAGAGAAAATTTTAGATGTAATTGCAAATAATTTAGATACTAATATGTCAGAAGATACTATTTTCTCATTTTATAACATAGCAAAAGATGTTATGATGGCATCATCCAATGATGAGGTTCTTTCAATTCAAAAGCTTTATATAGCAGGTACTGGTCAATATATTTATGATGAAAATTCTAGATTACAAATGTGGAATTATATTCCTACTACAAGAAGTATTAATGATGTTAAAAATGCAATGCAAGTTAATCTAGGAAAGAAAGAACATACATTAATAAAGACATTTAGTTATTCAATAAATGATGGATATGAAGTTAAAGTTATAGGAAAAGGACCTTATCCTTACTTTGATACTTATGACTTATTAATAGATTTAACTAAGAAAGATTTAGCTAGTGCACAACAATGGGCTTTAAAAAATAATATTACTTTAAATGTAGAATATGTTGAAAATTCAAAGTATAAAAATGATACTATTATAGAACAAGATTATCCAGTTAATAAAAGGCTTGATTTAATTGGAAATAGTACTGTAACGATTAAAGTTGTTAAGAATGAAGTAAAAATAGAAAACACTAAAATAGATTGTCTAGAAGATGTAGAAAATTCTGTATGTATCGTTCCAAATTTTGTATCAAAAACAAAGTCTGAAGTTACTAGTTGGGGTTCAAAGTTTTCAAATATAGTAAATATTTATTATGAATATAAAGAATCAGATTTAGAAGTTGGTACTATAATTAGTCAATCTGTAGAAGAAGGAACTACTGTCAAAGATGTTTTAGATAAAAATACTACTATTACAATTACTATAGCGAAAGAAAAAGAAATCGTAGATAATGATAATAATAATGAAAATAATGATAATGAGGTTGACGACAATAATAGTAACAACAGTGAAGAAAATAAGCCTTCTATAGATGATGGCAGTGAAAATGCTCCTACTACTCCTGATAAGCCTGAATCATCTGATAGTAATAACGATAAACCAGATAGCGAATCTGATGATAATTCAGATGAAAACAATACTTCTTCTGGTAATATTGGTGAAAGCAATAATGATAATTAAAAAAAGATGAAATATTTCATCTTTTTTTTATTAACACTTCTTTACTTAACAAAAAAAGTATATTTTTTAAAATTATAGACAAAAGCCTTATTTCATAGTATAATTTCCTAGTTAGTTCTTTGTTTAATAAATAAGAAAGGAGATTTTATGGATAAAAAGACAAACGATACTAAAATAATTATTTTAGGTGGTTTGGGTGAAGTTGGTAAGAACATGTATTGTGTAATGCATGAAGATGAGATTATTATTATTGATTCAGGGATTAGTTTTCCAGAAGGTGGTCTTCTAGGAATAGATTATATATTACCGGATTTTTCTTTTTTAAAACAAAATCAGGATAAAGTAAAAGCGTTAATAATAACACATGGTCATGAAGATCATATTGGTGGTATTCCTTTTTTAGTGCAATCTCTAGAGATACCAGCTATTTATGCACCAAATCAAGCTAAAGAATTAATTTCGTTAAAATTACAAGATAAAAATATTAGATACGATAATTTATTTGCTTATAATGATGAAACTGTTTTAAAATTTAAAAATATTCAAGTAGAATTTTTTAGAACAACTCACTCTATTCCAGATTCTCATGGAATACTTGTTAAGACACCAGAGGGTAATATTGTTACCACAGGAGACTTTAAATTTGATTTTACTCCTATTGGTCCAATGGCTGATCTTCATAAAATGGCAAGAATTGGTGAAGAAGGTGTCGATCTTTTAATTAGTGATTCTACTAATGCTTTAAATGAAGGAATAAGTATTAGTGAAACAAAGGTTGATAATGCATTGAATGATATTTTTGATAAATATCTTACTCAAAGAATTATTATTGCAACATTTGCTTCAAATATTTATAGATTAAAACATATTGTTGAAACTTGCTACAATCATGGAAGAAAGATTTGTGTTTTCGGTAGAAGTATGGAAAATAATATTAAAATTTCCATTGAAGGTGGTTATATAAATCATTCTGATATTCTTATTGAGCCTGAAGAAGCAAATAATTTAAAACCTAGTGAAGTTACTATTCTTTGTACTGGTTCACAAGGTGAACCACTGGCTGCTCTTTCTAGAATAGCAAACGGTAATCATAAACAAATAAAATTAAGACCTGATGATGTTGTAGTATTTTCTTCATCACCTATTCCAGGAAATGCATTATCAATTGGAAATACAATTAATAAACTTTATTTACAAGGTGTAAAAGTATTTACTAATACTTCATTAAATGAAATACATACTTCAGGTCATGCAAATATGGAAGAGTTAAAACTTATGATTAGACTTATTAAACCTAAATATTTAATGCCATTCCATGGTGACTATAGAATGCTTAAGAGTCATGCTAATCTTGGTGTTGAATGTGGTATTCCAAAGGAAAATACTTTTGTGTTACAAAATGGTGATATTTTAAGTTTATCAAATCATGTTATAACTAAATCTACTCCAATTACTGCAAGTGATGTTTATATCGATGGTAATAGATTAGGAGAAATTAATGGTGCTGTTTTAAGAGATAGAAAGATAATGGCTAGTGATGGTATTTTAGTTGTTATTGCTAATATTGATATGAAGAAAAAACAACTTTTAATACATCCAAATATTACAACGAGAGGATTTGTCTTGATAAATGAGAATGAAGCTCTTATTAAAAAGATTGAATCTATTGCCGAAAAAGTTATAGTAGATAAATTAAAAGAAAATAATGTTACATTTAATGATATTAAGAGTCAAATTACTACGGAATTATTTCCTTATATATATGAACTAACAGGAAGGAAACCTATAATTCTACCAGTAATTTTGGATATTAAAAAAGAAAATTAGTATGCTGTGAGGCATACTTTTTTTTATAAAAAAAGAAGAGGCTATCTTGCTTCTTCTTGTGCTCTTGTTTCTCTTATTACTGTTACTTTTATAGTACCAGGGTATTGCATAGTAGATTCAATTTTTTCTTTTACATCGCGTGCTACTTTATGTGCACCAAGATCATCAATTTCTTCTGGTTTTACGATTACTCTTAATTCTCTTCCAGCTTGAACTGCATATGTCTTATCAATTCCAGGTAAGTCATTTGCAACTTTTTCAAGCTGTTCTAATCTCTTAATATAATTTTCTAACGAATCATTTCTAGCACCAGGACGTGATGCAGACAAAGCATCTGCAATAGCTACTAATACTGCAATTGTAGAATTTGCTTCTGTATCTCCATGGTGAGATGCAATTGAATTAATTACTGTTTCATTCTCATTGAATTTCTTTGCAAGGTCAACACCAATTTCTACGTGGCTTCCTTCAATTTCATGGTCAATAGCTTTTCCAATGTCATGAAGTAATCCTGCTCTTTTAGCAAGTGTTACATTTTCACCTAATTCACTAGCAAGTAACCCTGCTAAATGGGCAACTTCTTTTGAATGTTCTAGTGCATTTTGACCATAACTTGTTCTGAAATGTAATTTACCAATTATTTCAATAAGACTAGGATCTACTTTTGTAATTCCAAGTTCAAATAGTGTATCATTTCCATACTCTATTATTTTTTGTTTCATATCCTTACTTACTTTATCGTATAGCTCTTCTATTCTTGTTGGATGAATTCTTCCATCTTTTAATAAAGTTTCAAGAGTTACTCTTGCAATTTCTCTTCTTAGTGGATCAAAACTTGAAAGAACGACTGCTTCAGGTGTATCATCAATTATTAAATCTACTCCTGTTATTGCTTCAATTGTTCTAATATTTCTTCCTTCTCTACCAATGATTCTTCCTTTTAGTTCATCATCTGGTAATGCAACAACTGTTACTGTTTGTTCGTTTGCTAAATCTGCTGCATATCTTTGCATAGACATTGCTAATAAATTTTTGGCTTTTTTGTCTACTTCAAGCTTTGCCTCGTCTTCTTTCTCTTTGATATAAAGAGAAATTTCTTTTGACATAGCTTCCTCAACTTTTTTCATTACTTCTTTTCTTGCATCTTCTTTACTTAGTTTTGCAATACTTGTTAATTGTTCTAGTTGTTCTTGTTTTAATTCTTCAACTTTTGCATATTCTGCTTGGATATCTTTTTGCGATTCTAATATTTTTTCTTCTTTTTCATCTAAAGATAGTTCTCTTTTTTGAAATAATTCATCACGTTTATCCATGTTGTTTTCTCTTTGAATAAGTCTATCTTCTGTTACTTTTAATTCTTCTTTCTTTTCTTTAATTTCTTTTTCATTCTCTAATTTTAATTTATGCATTTCTTCTTTAAGTTCAAATAATGAATCTCTTTTTGTTTTTTCAGCTTCTTTTTTTGCGTTTTCAATAATTTCTTCAGCTTTTTTTGCAGAATTATTAAATTTTGTATTTATTATGTAATATGCTATTAAAAAACCTGTTGATATTCCAACCACAACTAGCAAAATAGAGAAAAATATTTCCATATACTTACCTCCATTTTCTAATTTTGTATATTAAACATTATAATTAATATCACTACTTCTATTATAGGGTGGATTTGTTGTTATTGTCAAAATAAATTTTTTATTTGTGTCAAATTTAAAAGAAGCATTTTATTGCTTCTTCGTTTTTTTAGTTGCTATACCGTAATATTCTCTTGTTTTATCTTCTATCTCATTACATAATTCTTTTCTTTCCTTTAAAAGAAGTTTAACATTTTCTTTTCCTTGACCAATCTTTTCGCCATTGTATGAAAACCATGCACCACTTTTTTCGATTATATTAGCATTTACTGCCAAATCGATTAATTCTCCTTCATGTGACACACCTTCTCCATACATAATATCTAGTGTTGCTGTTTTAAATGGAGGTGCAACTTTATTTTTAACAACTTTTACTGTCGTTTTATTACCTACAATTCCTTCTCCCATTTTTAATTGTTCACTTCTTCTTACTTCAAGTCTTATTGTGGAATAGAATTTTAATGCACGACCTCCTGGAGTTGTTTCAGGATTTCCAAACATTATACCTACTTTTTCTCTTAATTGATTTATAAAAATGGCAATTGTTTTTGTTTTGTTAATTGCTCCTGATAATTTTCTTAATGCTTGGCTCATAAGTCTTGCTTGTAGTCCAACGTGTGAGTCACCCATTTCACCATCAATTTCTGCTTGTGGTACTAAAGCTGCTACTGAGTCTATAACAATTATACTTACTGCTTCACTTCTTACTAATGCTTCGCAGATTTCTAGCGCTTGTTCACCTGTATCTGGTTGAGATAAAAGAAGTTCATTAATATTTACACCTAAATTTTTAGCATAAGCTGGATCTAGTGCATGTTCTGCGTCGATAAATGCTGCTCTTCCTCCCATTTTTTGGACTTCTGCAATTGCGTGTAATGCAAAAGTTGTTTTACCACTTGACTCTGGACCATATATTTCAATTATTCTTCCTTTAGGATAACCACCAACTCCTAATGCAATATCCAAAGATATAGAACCACTTGAACAAACATCAACTTCCATATGCTTGCTTTCTCCTAAACGCATTATGGAACCTTTTCCGAATTGTTTTTCTATATCACTTAATACTTGTTCTAATGTCTTGTCCTTGTCTGTCATTTTGTTCATATATTACCTCCACATTTTTACTTACAAATTAATAATACACTATACTTTTTTAAATTGCAATATCTTTTCGAACAATTGTTTGTTTTTGATTTTTTGTTATTATTTCTTTGACTAAAAAAAGAATTCTTTTTAAGAATTCTAAATTTTAATTATCCATTATTAATTTTTTATTTAAATTATAATACTCTACCATTGATACTATTGACATAACTGTTGCAAAATATAAGAATGCTTCCGCTACATTTAATCCCATAAGTTCAAAAGGCAAGTTTCCAAAAAACACTAATGTTGTTCCAATCATTAAACAAGCTGTTTTTAATTTACCACTTTTTATTGCCGCTACTACTTTTCCGCGACTAGCTGCTTCCATTTTTATTGCATTTACAACGATATCTCTTAATACTATAACTACTGGGATTATAACATGAATTTGTTTTAATCCAGCAAGAATGATTAATACTGAATTAACTAATACTTTATCTGCAATTGCATCTAACATTTTTCCAGTATTTGTTATTAATCCTCTTTTTCTTGCAATATGACCATCTAGATAATCTGTAAAGCTTGCTATTAAGAATAAAACACCAGAAATTATAAATTTAACACTTACATCTACAATACCTATAGATATATTTGGGAAATTTATTCCTAAGTCATGAAAAGGAAAACATAATAATACTATTATTATTATGGATAAAACTATTCTAGCTACGGTTAATTTAGTAGGTAAATTCAAGATAATCACCTTCTGCTTTCTTATCTAATAATTCATTAGTTATTTTTTCTTCTTTAGGTCTTATTATATTAATTACTAACAGTATAGTAATGGTTATAAACAATATACTACCTATTACTGCATATAAAACATTTTTATTTATCTTTTTTTGTTTTACTATTGTATATGGAGAAGAAACCTTCTTTTTTTCTTGTTTTTTATTACTATTTTTTTCAGCTTCAAGAATATCTGACAACGATATTTTAGAAGTGTGTTCAAATAAAAAATCATTAAATTCATCTGCAACTTCTTCAGGATTTAGTCCTAAATATTTAGCGTATTCTTTTATGATTTCTTTCATACTTAGAACATCTTTGAAGGCTCTTACATTTCCTTCTTCTAAATTTTCTACTAAAAAACTATCAATATTTAAATCATCTGCTGCTTCTTCTATACTTACGCCATTGTTTTCTCTTGTTTCTTTTAAATATTCACCAAGTTCTTTCACATAAACACCTCAATTAAAAAAAATAATATTTTATAAGCCATGTTCTGTTCCTAGTTTCCTAGGCGACAAACATTTATCTACTAGCTTTCGCTAGTCCCTAACTCCGTTTGATTCCTTTGTTAGAGCTCCTCTACCAAAATTTGAGTTTCTCACTCGTGGGGTTTATCGCGTTCCACTTCCACCGTTTCCAGCTTCTTCGTCGCTTTGACACTTTACAACTACTTTAATCATATCATAAGACTTAGATTATTTCGTCGCCGTTAGTTATAAACTACCTAGAGTTATTTTTTCCTCTAGCACGAACACTACAGGCATCTCAGTCTGTGTGAGCATGGACTTTCCTCTATATTGTGCATATAGCGTTTGTCAAAATATTATTCGTCTTTTCCATAAACAATTTTTTCAAGTTGAGATAGTCTTCTTAACACATCAACATTAGAAACACTTTTGCTACCATCATCTTTATCAGACTCTTTAGCAATCTCAATACTCATTTTTAAATTGCGTATTTCTTGTTTTAAATTCATTATCTCTTCTAATAATTCTTCTTTTTCTTTGTCATATTCTTTTAGTATTTTGAAGAATTGCTCGTAATCACCAATAATAAGATCTAGATACTGATCAACTTCTTTTAGTCGATATCCTCTAGTATCAATTTTAAATTCTTTTTCTAAAATATCTTTAGGAGATAAATTAAATTGTTCTTGATACATCTTATCACCAATCCCTTACAATTATTATTATCTTATAAAACCGTTTTTTTGTCAAACATAAGTAACCAAAAAATAATGCTCATTTTTAATATTATTTTGGAAGATTTGTCCTTATATGTACCCATCTTTGAAGTAATTTTGAATAATTTATATTATCTTCCATTTTGTTTAGTACTATTATTAGTTCTTCATCTCTCATAAATTTTTCCTTTCTTTTACTAAAATATAGCATATATATCAAAAAAATCTATAAATTCGACAAAACTAGATATATTACTACATAAAAAAGTTGTTTTTTTTATTTATCTTTCGATAATTATAGACATTTATTTAATTTGATTAAAATGGTAGAAAAAATTGATAAGTTATAGTATACTTATAAAGAGTATATAAAATGATATATACTGTGGTAAGGTGATTAAATGAATTACCCAAAGGGAGTTAAGCAAGTTAATAACAATTCTTATATAAGATATGACAATAGAGGAATGGGATTAGAAAGTGATATAAATCTTACTAATCAATACTATGTAGATAAAGGTATTGCATATATATATAAAAAGCCTACACCTATTCAGGTTACCAAAGTTGATTATAAAAACTCTGGTATGGTAATTAAAGAGGCTTTTTTTAAAGAACCTTCTACTACTGATTATAATGGCTTATATAATGGTATGTATATTGATTTTGAAGCTAAAGAGACAAATAATGCTACGGCATTTCCTCTTGCAAATATTCATATGCATCAAATTGAACATATTAGACATGTAATTGATAATGGTGGTATTGGGTTCGTTATAGTAAGATTTACTAAATTAAATAAAACATATATTTTACTTGGTAGAGATTTAGTAGATTTTGTTGATAAAAAGGAAAGAAAATCTATTCCAATAGATTATTTTGCTACTAATGGTTATATAATTAAAGATGGTTTTATTCCAAGATTAGATTATCTTAGTATTATAAAGGATGTTTTAGGAGGTTGTGCTGATGGCAAAAAAGAAAAAAACTACTAAAAATAAATTACATATAAAGAAAAATGTTAGAGATTTAATCATATTTTTGGTTATTGCTACTATTTTAGGTTTAGTATTTATGAATGTGGCTTTCACATTGATTATGCTTTTAGGAATAGTCTTCATATTATGGTTATCTAATTTTTTCAGTAAGAAGAAAAAGAAAAAATGGGTTCGTATTACAATCAACTGTTTTGCAATATTGATTTTACTTTGTGCAATTGCAGGTGTTGGTGCTGTTGCATGGTTTTTAAATTATGTAGTTGAGAATGCTCCAGAGTTTAATGAAGATGCATTAGTTATGTCACAAACTACAATTGTATATGATAGCAGTAATAAAGAAATGGCTGAACTTGGTACTCAAAAAAGAGAAAATATTGAATACGATAAATTAAGCGAAGTTTTAATTGATTCATTAATTGCTACAGAAGACTCAAGGTTCTTTCAACATAATGGATTTGATGCTCCAAGATTTCTTATAGCATCTATTAAGCAAGCACTTGGTAATGATGATGCCGGTGGTGCTTCTACTTTGACAATGCAAGTTGCAAAAAATAGTTATAATGCAGAAAATGCTACTGTTACAAAAGGGTTTGCTGGTATTGTTCGTAAATTTACTGATATTTATATGGCAGTGTTTAAAATCGAAGAATATTATTCTAAAGAAGATATTATTGAATTTTATGTTAATAACCACTTTTTAGGAAATAACGCTAATGGTGTTGAACAAGCTGCTCAAACATATTTTGGTAAACATGCTTATGAATTAAATTTATCTGAAGCATCTTTAATTGTCGGAATGTTCCAAGCACCTACTGCGTATAATCCATTTAAGTATCCTGAAAAAGCTGCTGAAAGACGTGCTACTGTATTAAATCTTATGTATAAACATGGATATATATCTAAAGAAGAAAGGGATATTGCAAATGCTGTTCCTGTTTCTAGTTTACTTAAAGCAACTAAGGCTGAACAAAAATATTATTCTTATTTAAATACTGTAGTTGAAGAAGCTATAGATAAATACGGTGTTAATCCACATACTTCATCAATGTTAATTTATACTAATATGAATTCACAATATCAACAAGTAATTGATGATATTCTTAGTGGAAAAACATATACTTGGGAAAATCCAGTAGTTCAAGCTGGTATTGCCGTTGTAGATGTTAAGACTGGTAAAATATTAGCAATTGGTGCTGGTCGTAATCAAACTGGTAACTTACAATTTAATTATGCTACTAGTACAAAAAGACAAATAGGATCAACTGCTAAACCAATATTTGATTATGCGCCAGGAATGGAATTTAAAAACTGGTCTACATATACATTATTTGATGACTCTAAGTATTATTATAGTAGTGGTCAAGAAATAAGAAACTCTGATAGAAAACATATGGG
>JAGALD010000041.1 GCA_017625395.1 Bacilli bacterium
AATATAGATGTTATTTATAATGAATCATCTTTTAGTGATAATTGTATAAATAATAGTGATTTTTCTTTAAAAGAAGAATATCTTGATAAAGATTTAGTAAAGGGGGACACTTTGTGTATTAATTATTCATTTTTAAATAATCAAGATATTAAATATTTTGCAGTTGGTTTTACAGGAGTAGAAAACTATAATATAGATGAAAATTATTTAGCTAATTATTATTCTAAATATTATATTAATTATTAAAAAGCGTTATGCTTTTTTTTATTGGTATAATATGTTATTTATGTTATAATATCGTTGTTTAAACTATCTAATTAATAAGGAAGTGGAAGTATGGAAATAACTTTAAAAATAGATGATTTTGAAGGACCTTTAGATTTACTTTTACATTTAATAAAAGAAAAAAAGATGGATATTTTTAATTTGAAACTAGAAGTAATTATTGATGAATATTTAAGCTTTATTGAAAAAATGGAAGAGATGAATTTAGATATTGCTAGTAGTTATTTGGTTATGGCTAGTGAATTATTAGAAATTAAATCAAGGTTACTACTTCCAAGACAAGAAAAAATTGAGGAAGAGGAAGAGGATCCAAAAGAAAGATTAATTAATAGACTTATTGAATATCAACGATATAAAGATTTGACTAGTGATTTTAAAAATCTTGAACAAGAAAGAAAACAAATATATACAAGACTTCCTGAAAATTTGAAAGAATATGCTTCAGTTCAAGAAGTTATTTCTAATAGTGATGTAACTCTTGATGACTTGTTAAAAGCTTTTCAAAAGTTTTTGGAAAGAAAAAAACTTGAAGAACCTTTGAATACTAAGGTCACTAAAAAGGAGATTACTGTTGAAGAGAGAAGAGTGTCAATTAAGAGGATATTAAAGGAAAAAGGAAAAGTTAATTTTTTAGATTTATTTGAAGTATATAATAAAGAATATGTTGTTGTGACTTTTCTTGCAATACTTGAAATGGCTAAAAAAAGAGAATTGAAAATTACTCAAGAAAATAGATATGGTGAGATAATCTGTGAGGTGGATTATGAATAAAAAAGGAATATTAGAAGGAATTTTGTTTGTTGTTGGAGATGATGGATTAACTTTAAAGCAAATTGAAGATATTTTAGAAATAAATGGGGAAGAAGCTAAAGAGTTGTTAATGGATTTGAAAGCAAGATATGAAAGTGATGATTATGGTATTCAAATAAGTTTTTTAGGAGATACTTTTAAGCTTACTACTAAGAAAGAACATAAAGATTATTATAAGAAATTAATAGAAAATCCAGAGACTAATACTTTATCTCAAGCTGCATTAGAAACGCTTGCAATTGTTGCATATAATGAGCCAATCACTGTGCAGATGGTTGATGAGATAAGAGGAGTAGGTAGTAGAGAAATGGTAAGAAGACTAATGGCAAAAGGTTTCTTAAAGGAAGTTGGAAAAAGTGATGCTCCTGGAAAACCTACAATATATGCAACGACAAGAGACTTTCTTGATTACTTTGGTTTGTCTAGTAAAGATGAGCTTCCAAAATTTGAGGAAGTTAGTTCTAATACTAATGATGATACTGATTTATATCAGTCAAAATATAGTGAAGAATAGAGGTATAAACTATGACAGTTGCAGTAATTGGTGGTGGTGCAGCAGGTCTTGTTGCAGCAATATACGCTTCAAAAAATAATAAAGTTATTTTAATAGAGAAAAATGAGCAGTGCGCAAAAAAAATATTGGTTACTGGGAATGGTAAATGTAATTATTGGAATACTGATCAAAATATTAGTCATTATCATTCTAGAAATATGGATTTAATAGAATCTTTAAATACAGAAAATAATAGACAAGAAATCTTATCTTTCTTTGAAAAAATTGGAATTGTTCCATTAATAAAAAATGGTTATTATTATCCATATTCAGGAACTGCAACTTCAATAAAAACTGCTTTAATGTTAGAGGTTAAAAAACAAAATATTGAAATTAAAAATAATTATTTCGTAAAAGATATTAAGAAAGAAAATGACCAATTTATTATTAGCGATGGTAATGAAATAATTTCTGTTGATAAAGTTATTTTAGCTACTGGATCTTTAGCATACTATAAAGATGATTCGGCTAATATTGGTTATAATATTGCAAAAAAGTTTGGACATGAAATAGTTAAGATTTTACCTTCTTTAGTACAATTACAAGGTAACGAGAAATACTTTAAAGATTGGATGGGAATTAGGTGTAATTCTATTGTTAATTTGTATCAAGATAATGATTATATAAAAAGTGAAGAAGGGGAAATTCTTTTAACTGATTATGGAATTAGTGGTATTTGTGTATTTAATATTAGTGGAATTGCTGCAAGGTTATTAGATGATGGTCATGATGTTTTTGTTAATATAAATTTTGTGCCATGGTATAAAGGTAATAACTTTGTTAATTGGTTAGATGAACGTAGTACATATATTGGAGAGAGAAAACTTGATGAATTTTTGGAAGGTTTTTTAAATTATAAGTTGGCTCATGTTATCTTAAAAGTTTCTAATATTGATAAAAATAAATCTTGGAACGAGTTATCTTTAAGCGAAAAGAATATGTTAGCAAATAATTTTATAAATTTTTCACTTAAGATAACTGGTACTAATTCGTTTGATAAAGCTCAAGTGTGTAGTGGTGGAGTTAATACTTTAGAAATAAATAAAGATACTATGGAATCGTTAATTGTTCCAGGATTATATTTTGCTGGAGAAATTATTGATGTTGATGGTGATTGTGGCGGATATAATTTGGGATTTGCTTTTTTATCTGGTATGACTGCAGGAATTAATGTAGGTGATTTACGTGATTAAAGTAAGACAGATAAAGGTGGATATTGTTAATAAAAGTTTAGAAGAAATAAAGAGAAAAACTGCTCAAAA
>JAGALD010000042.1 GCA_017625395.1 Bacilli bacterium
ATAAAGTCATCAGATTTACCAGTTAAATTTTCATCTAAAATTCCAAATCCTTTAACTTTATACTTGGAAATACTACTAAAATAATTATATATACTATCAATTATATTATCGCTATTTTGATCTAATTCTTCTTTAGAAAGTTCGTCTACAGATTTACCAACTAATTCTTTAAAAATAGCCATTGGTGGATTATCTAATTTGTAATATACTTCTTTTAAATATTTATTATCTATTAGATTATATAATTTTAATTCATTATCAATGTGTGTTGAGTTTCTTTTATAAAATTTAGCATATAAGATTTCTTCTTCTGTTTTTATTTTGTATACTTTATTACTTGTCTTGCTAATTAAATCTATTGAAACATTTTTTTCTTTAAATATATTCTTGATTGTTTCTAATTCATAATCCATTGTATCACCTTTAATAATTTATATTATATTTATTTAAAACCAAATCTAGAAAATGGAAATATTGTTAATTCTGAAATTCCTTCTATTTCTTTATCTGAAAAGGTTCCTAGTACTCTACTATCAAGAGACACTTCTCTATTATCTCCCATTACAAAGTAATGATTATTTGGTACTCTTTCAATTTCAAAATCACTTGTCTTGGTTTCCTTATTTAAATAAGCTTCTTCTACATATTTGTCATTTATATATAATTTATTATCAATAAACTTTATATTGTCTCCAGGAAGTCCTATTACTCTTTTAATCAAATAATTATTTTCATAGTTTATAACTACAATGTCGAAACGTTCAACCCCATTTAATTTATATCCAATCTTATTTAATAACATAATATCGCCATCTTTTAGAGTGTTGTCCATCGAATCACCATTAACTTGAACTGGTGCTATAATTAATGATTTTATAAATATTACAACTATTAAAATAATTAAATATGGATATATTTCTTTTATCACTTTTTTCATATTTTAAAATAAAAAAGAGACTAGGTCTCTTATTTTTGTCCTCTCTCTTTGATTCTGTATTGACCAACAACGTTCTTTAAGAAATTTAATTTAGCATGTCTAACTTTTCCTTTTCTTACTACTTCAATACCAGCAACTTTTGGAGAATGCATTGGGAATATTCTTTCTACTCCAACACCATAAGAATTTTTTCTTACAGTAAATGTTTCAGAAATTCCACTACCTTTACGAGCTACTACAACTCCTTCATAAGCTTGAATTCTTTCTTTGTTTCCTTCGATGATTTTAACATCTACTCTTACAGTATCCCCAACTCTGAATTCTGGAACGTTAGGGTTAATTTGTTTTTTAGTAATCTTATCTACTATATTCACGATTATCATTCCTTTCTTGTTTTTACGGAAATCATAACTATTAAGTCATCGGATTGCCAACATTTAGATTATAGCATAGTAAAGTTAACAATGCAAGTATTTTTTATTGTTCTGTTTTATATTCAATTTTTACTGCTGTAATTATATAAAAAGCATTTTCTAAGTGATGTGAACATGTTTGTAGTACTATTATCTCTGAAGTTTCATCATATGGTACTTCACGTGTATATATTGATTTACTTTTTAGTTTGTCTACATGTTTAACAAAATCAGGTCCTGTCTTTGTTACCTCCATATGTTCATAGTCAGTTGTTATTTCTTTAATTGAAAGGATTTTATATACGCTTTTTCCATTGTCATGTTGAAAAATAATATATGGATGACTATCAAAAAAATCTTTTTTTAAGAAACTTTCTAATTTAAGAAATGGTACTTTAATATTTGCATCTCTTGTATTATGTCCATATATATTAATTTGTTTACTAGTTGAATTAACTCTATAATCCATAAATTCGCTACCACGAACATCTTCTTTTTTATTTATAGAATTATTTAAATAAAACTGATTATCTTTTCCTTTAACAACTAATATATTAAATAAATCAGGTATTTCTAGTCTTCCTACAATATCATTATTATTGTGATTTTTTCTTTTTTCGTTAAGATTAACGTCTGGAGACATTTTGACATATTCTCTATCGTCAATCTCGACTACTTCTTTTTCTTCTTCTGGTACTATTATTTCTTCTGGTGCATCTTCATACAATATGTTTTCTTTTGGAGCCTTAGTTATCTCAAAAATTAAAGTTCCTAAAGATATAATAATCACTAGTATAAAGAATATTGATAATAATGTTTTCTTTTTACTTTTTTTCATAATTCTCTCCTATTCTTAAGATAAGTCTACCACATTAAGTATCTATTTGATATTTTTTTTTAATTTTTTTACTTTTATTGTACATAAAAAGCTTATGAATTATCATAAGCTTTTGTTTTATTTATTATCTATTATTGAAGATTCTTGAGTAGAGCTAGTATTTTCAACAACAGCACTGTTTATTTCATTTAAATTAATCATTTCTTTTTTATCTTCTGCTATTGTTTTGCTATCTTCTTCTGGAATTGAAGCTTCTTTCTTCTCTTCTGCAGTTTTTACTTGCTCTGTTGTTTTTTCTTTTTGTTCTTCCTCTTCCTCGTCTTCTTCTTCTTTATTTCCCATTGTTGCTGTTAATCCAAGTCCTGCCGCTCCCATTGCAAGTCCTGCTAGAGAACCTAATCCAGCAGATGTACCTACAACTGAGTTACCAGCTACAGCATCTATTCCTGTATGTGGTGGAATATAATCTGGTGGCACAGGTGTTGGTTCTGGTTCTATTGGCGGTGGCGTTGGAGTTGGCGGCGTTGGTTCTGGTTCCCTTGACGGTGGTGTTGGATCTGGATCCTTTGGCGGTGGTGTCGGACCAGGTGGCGTTGGTTCTGGATCCTTTGGCGGTGGTGTTGGACCAGGTGGTGTTGGATCTGGATCCTTTGGCGGTGGTGTTGGCCCTGGTGGTGTTGGATCTGGATCTTTTGGTGGTGGTGTTGGATCTGGATTTTTTGGTGGATCCTTTTCCGTTGGTTTTCCACCAACTGGAACAATTTCTCTTTGATCCCAGATTGTTATTGGAACAGCACCTTTTAATGGATCCCCATTTTCGTCAACTGCTATTATTTTTATATATCCAGTTGGTTTTCCATTTTCATCAAATACTTCAATAACTTTATATAATGTTCCATAACTATCATCAAACATAACAATATCGCCGACCTTGTAATCCGTGAGGTTCGTAATAACCGGCATTCGTGCAAAGTTTTCAAATTCATAAATTATATCGTCATGATATTTTACGATATTTTCTGCACTTGATATCATATAGTGATTTGATCCATCAGAGCTTACAAATGATGAGAATTGCTGAATTGCTTGTTGATAATTAGTAATTACTAAGTAATAATTTTCTACTTCTAATACTATATCATCTAGTACCTTTCTTTTAGCTGTAATTTCTTCTTCTTTTTTCTTGACATTTTGTTGCCAAGTTGTAAATTCAGGATTTGGTCTGGTTATATATTCAATTTTATGTTTTGTAATTCCATTTGAATCAACACCATCTTCAA
>JAGALD010000043.1 GCA_017625395.1 Bacilli bacterium
AAAATAAAATGACAACTATTGTAAATATTTATTTTTTTCTTCTTTTATATAGTCAATATCGAATTTATTTAACAATTGTATATCTATTTTTCCTTGGCTTAAAGCATCACTAATTGTTTCTTCATGTCCATCACTATATTTTACTATCATATATTTATTTTTAATACAACTCCAATAATAAATATAGTTTTCATCTTGGTAAAAACTTTCTAAAGCTTCTGCACATACAAAATCTTTTATTTCTTTTGTTTTATCTATTAATGTGTAAGTTTCTTCATTATTTTCGCATGAATAACTAAAGCCTTTTATTACAGTATCTTTTTTTCCGTTACCACAATAGTGAGTATCTACTAAAATACCACTTCTTTTGCAACACCTTGAATCAATTCCTATTATCGGATTATTATCAAATACTAATGCTTGAATTGAATCTAATAAAATTATTCCTATGATGATTCCTATAACTATTAATATTTTTTTCATAAATTTACACCTTATTTCTCATTTATAGCATCTATTGGTTTCATTTTAGCAATCTTTTGTGAGGCACTTATTGATGCTAATAAAATAATTATTACTAAGACTGCAAGCATTAAAAGTGCGCTTTGCCATCTAATACCAATTAGTCTAACATCATACTCAGTAAATGATTTTAGACTGCTAAAAAATACTGTATTTTCAAATTTAGCATATAAATTACATAGTATTAAAGATACTATATATGAAATTGATGCTACTATAATTCCTTGTATTACATATATTTTAGAAATATCTATTTTACTTGTCCCCATGGATCTAAGTATTCCAATTTCTTTTTTGTTATCTAAAATTGTAACATTTATATAGTTAAACAATTGAAGTAATGCAAATAGCAAAAAGAATAATGCAATTACAATTACATATACTGATATCAATCGTATTGGAAAACTGTCTGATGCAATCATAGTTATTATTTCGTTATCTAAAATATATTCGTTACCATCTATTTCCATGGTATTTAGCGCTTCTTTTATATCACTTATATTATTTGTTTCAAGATATGTTATAAAATTATATTTTATTTTGCTAACATCATTAGAATTAACAATGTAATTATCTATTTCTTTAATATCTTTGATTGTAAAATTAGTTACTTCTTCTAATTCATTTTCATATGTAACTATTTTAATATTTGTACCAATAATATTGTTATCTTTTATATATTTAGTGATAAACTCTTCCTTATAATAATTACTTCCTAAAGAAGGATTTATATCCATATTTGAAATTATATATTCGTTTAATTGTTTTTCAAATTGCTGGTTACTATATATATTTAAATAATCAAATGGTACAATTACTTCTTTTTCTTTCAAATCATAAGTATTAAACTTATCTTCTTCTAATGTTATAAGTTTGCTATTATTTTCATATGATAGATCAACATAGTTAATATTAGTTATTTTAGGATCAAAATTTTCTTTAAATCCTTTCAATGTATAAAAGTTTGCTACGCTCTTCATTTCAAGTTCAATATTAATATCAGTTCGTGAATTAAGAGAATCCTTTAACTTACTTGATAAAAGATTATCAAACTTTGATAAGTCTTCATCTATTATACCTACTATTTTTACTCGTCCAAAGCCATATGCTATATATTCATTACTATTAACTATTTCATCATAGCTATTTGGCTTATATATTTTTCTTTCGCCCAAACTACTTGTATTATCTCTTATGTTTCTATAATCATAAATACTGTTTTCAAATTCTTCTTCATATAGATATGTACCATTTTTAATTAGATAGTCTGCATATGTTTTATTAATTACTATTTCTTCATAGTTAGATGGTTTTCTTCCAATTATTTTAAAATCAAATGCATCTTCATCCAGTTCTACAAATGCACTTGCTGAAGACATTACGTAGTAATCTAAGAACGTGTTACTACTATTTTCTTCCTCTGATAAGGATATTGGTTTCAATAGAGGTATTTTTCCTTGTTCACCATAAAGATAATTTGCTTTTTTAAAATCCAATTTATATTTTTCTTTTATAGTTTCATAGTCTTTATCGTCCAAGTTTTTTATATCATAAGTATTTCTATATGGTCCTTTTAACGGTCCGCTAGAAAAATTACTTTTTACTAATTTATTTACTCTAATATAATTTGCATTGTATTTATCCAATAATCTAATTGCTTCATCTTTATCTCTTATATATTTTTGCATTATAGATAATCCAAACAAAGATATTGTAATTGATATTAGTAAAATTGATAGTAGTAGTTTACCTTTTCTATTAAAAGTATTTTTGAAAGCAATATATAGTGAATCTTTAATATTTAATTTACTACTTTTAGATGTTAGGTCTATTTTTGATACATTTTCATTATTTGAGAATTCATTTATTATTTCTCCATCTTTTATATATATTGTTCTATCAGAATATATTTTTGCACTTTCTTCATCATGTGATATTACTATAACTAGTATATCTTTTGATAGTTCTTTTAATAATTCAAATACTATTTTACTTGATTCTGAATCAAGGTTTCCAGTTGGTTCGTCAGCAAGTATTACTTTAGGATTTTTTACAAGTGCTCTTGCTATAGCAACGCGTTGTTTTTGACCACCGGATAATTCATTAATTTTTCTATCTTTTAGGTCTTTTATTCCTACTTTTTCTAAGACTTCAAGTACTTTTGTATCATAATCTTTGATATTTTGAAGTTTTAGTGGTAGCGCAACATTTTCATATACATTGTATTTATCAAGCAAATTATATTCTTGAAATACAAATCCAATATAATTATTTCTATAATTATCATAATCCTTAGCTTTATATTTACTTAACGATTCAGTATTAAATAGTATTTCTCCGCTAGTTGGAGTATCAAGACCACCTAATAGATTAAGCAATGTACTTTTACCAGAACCACTTTTACCTAAAATAAAGGTCATACCGGTTCTATCAAAGTTGATATTTATATTTTTTAATGCAGTTACTTCAAGTCCTTTTTTAGCTTTATATACTTTAGTTACATTTTTTACTGTTATCATTTTATCACCCAACACTTTATTCTATTTCCATTATACCATATACCAATATATATTTTTAATTTATTTATAAAAAAATAAAGTCATTATATAAAATAATTCCTTTATTTAGTTTTTTATTATATTTCTATTTTTTTAAAATAGGTAATTTTTGAAATAATTCATTATAAGTTGTATTACCTGTGCAAACTACATCAAATTGTTCTTGATAATAGGTTTTGTTTTCCTCGACTTTTTCTTCTAAAAATCCTATTTTTAATGCTTGATTTCTTGCTTCTTCTCTAGCCATTCTTATATCTGATGTAGAATCACCTAATAAAATAATATTTTTTCTATTTTCTATAAGTTCTTTTATGTTATTGGGTAGAGACACTTCATTTTTATTTAATGAGTGAATTACATTATCAGATACACCTGTTGCGATACCATTTTCAAATTTAAGAAAGTTAGATACTATATAAATGTTATCAAAATTACAATTGTTTTTAATTAAAAATTGTTCTATGAAATTACCAATACCTGCAGAAATAATTATTACAGGGATATTTCTATCTTTCATATTTTTAAGGAATTCTCTAGCACCATCTCTAAAAGACATAACTCTTAGATTTTGTGCTGCATTATTTATTACTTCTTCTGAAAGTCTATATTTAACGAATAATCCTATATGTTTATTCCACCATTCAGTCATAAGCTTACTTTTTGTATCATAATCTAGAGTCTCATCTATTTCAATTGGTCTATAGTAATCAAAAAGTTCTTGTCTTTCCTCAATGTATTCTTTTGGTACCACATTACTTTTTGATAAAATACTCCATGAGCTTTCACTATTTCCTACAGTAATAGTTCTATCAAAATCTGTTAATACATATATTGAGTCATCTGTCCAATCCTTAACTCTTTCTAATGTACCATTTTTTATTATAATCATTATAATTCATCTCCTTGTCTGTGGGATTTTTGTATAGTCTAAAATATTATTATATTTGGTTTTAGATTTATACTTTACATATAATATATTATATCATTATATCTAATACATTTTCTAATATTTTTTCTATTTCATTTATATTTTCTATTTCATGTATTCCAAAACATTTCTTTCCTAGATCTTTAAATGATGCTCCGCAATGATATACTACTTCTCTATCGATAATAATAAATCTATCATGATATGAATTATTATCAAGAAAAGTAATATTATTATATTGTTTAGAATACTTATCCTTTAAAGTCTTGTTTATATTTGAGGAAATTATGATTATTTTTTTATCAATAGTTCTTAATTCATCAAGTAATTCTTTTCCTACATAGTTATCAATTATTAAGATTTCATTTTTTGCAAAATTAAATATCTCTAATAATACTGAATAAGCATCATAGATATCACCTTTAAAGAATATAGAATCTTCAGTTATTTCTTTAGGACTGAACTTATCGAATAATTCATCTATCCTTTTAGTATTGTCATCAACTTTATCTTCTAATAATAAAAATCTAAGTGGTAATACATTTTTATTATAATTAATATAATGTCTCATTTTTACAAATGTATCCATTATTCTAATACTTAGATCTAGACATGTGACTTATATTTGCGACCGAAAATTTTGACCGCAAATTATTCTTTTCTTCATCAGTAATAACCCAACTAAATCTTTTTGGAAATTTAT
>JAGALD010000044.1 GCA_017625395.1 Bacilli bacterium
AACTGTTAATTACTCTCCTAACAATAACCTAACTTTACTATTAACATCAATTTTTTCTCCTGCTTTTGGTGACTGTTCAATAACTTTTGTTCCAACACCAGAATATTCAATTTCAACAGGATACAATTCTTTTGATGCCTCCTTCAAAGTTTTACCAATTACATTTGGTACCTCATAATAAATAATATCATTCCATTGCTTAACTTTAGAAATAGCCCCTTCTTGTTTTTCTATTCCAAGTGCATCTATTATATCTAAAAGTATTTTTCTTGCAATTGGAGCCGTAGTATAACTTGATAAAAGTGCTGTATTTTTTGGATTATCTATTGCAAGATACAAAACTGCTTTTGGATCATTAGAAGGAACAACAGCCATAAAACTCATAATATAATTATTAACTAAATATTTACCATCTTGCACCTTTTGTGCAGTACCAGTCTTACCACCAACACGATAATCTTCAATATATGCATATTTTCCTCCACCCCTTGCTACAACACTTTCTAATGCATATCTCATTTTAGAACTAGTCTCCTCACTAATAGTTTTCCTAACTAATGTTTTGTCATATGTTTTAATAACACTATTAGTCTCTGGTTCTAAAAACCTTTTTACAATATATGGCTTATAAAGATTACCACCATTAACAACTGCACTAACTGCTGTAACTTGCTGAATAGGAGTAACACTTACTCCCTGACCAAAAGCTGTAGTAGCAAGCTCCAAATCCCCTACTCTATCAAGAGAAAAAATTATTCCCTTACCTTCACCATTCAAATCAATTCCCGTTTTACTTCCAAAACCAAATAAGTCCAAATACGAAAAAAGTTTTTCTTTACCCAAAAGATTTCCAAGTTTTACAAATCCAGGATTCTCGGGAGCGGGATTTCTGGCTAAAAAAATAAATTCGACATATTATTTAATTTTCAAATAAAACTTCTTTTATATTTCCATCTTTAAAATATATTTTTAAATTCATTTTATATCTATTATCTAACTTTGTAACAATAATTTTATCTAATAATAAGTTAATAAAAACATTTAAATTATATTTAACATTTAAAATATTTTTTATTTCTTTTTCTATATCATTAATATTTGATGATATATCAATATCTTCTTTTATATTTTTTAACTCATTATTTATTTTACTTATCTCTAATTCATTTTTTTTTAGTTTATTTTTTAAATCATCATCTGAAATAATTTTAGATAGATTTAAATTAATCAATTTATCTTTATGACTTATCAATTCTTTTAATTTATTTTCTAAATATATTTTTAATTTATTATTTGATATAATTAAAATTTCATTATAAAGTTTAATCATTTCATTAGAAACATCTCTTACATATTCTTTCATATGATTATTTATTATATTATCCATTAATTCATCTAGTTTTTTTTCTCTAATAATTGGAGATTCACAAGTAAGTACTCCTTCATTTTTATATTTCTTACATACCCAAGTAGGATTGCTTCTCCTATTTGATCCTGCACATCTAACAAATATTTCATTATGTTCACTACAGATTAGTTTAAATGTATATCTAGAATCATCAATTATTATTTGGCTTGCCATAATATGAGTATTTCTTGCTTTATGTTTTTTTTCATAAATTAAATTTGCTTTATCCCATAATTCTTCAGATACTATTGGTTCAATCAAATCTGTTTTATAAATTATATGTTCTTCTTTTGGTACCTTAATTTTTTTATGAGTTTTATAACTTTCTACTTTTGTTAAATTAGCTGTATAATACCCCTTATATCTAGGGTTAGTTAGAAATTTTTTTAAGGTTGTCCCAGAATATGGCTTACCATTTTTATTTTTGTATCCTTTCTTATATAAAATATCCGCTATTTTTTCAAATGAATATTTTCCAGTTACATATAAACTAAATAATGTTTCAATAATTGGTCTTTCTTCTTCATTAATAATCATTTTTCCATCTTTTCTATAATATCCAGTTAAATTACCACCAATAACTTTTCCATCTTTAATCATTCTTTTAATTCCAAATTTAACTCTTTCTGATAGTTTTCTTACTTCATCTTGAGCAAGTGATGACATCAAGGTTAACCTAAATTCACTATCTGGATATATAGTATTAATATTATCACTTATAAAAAATACTACTGTTCCATTATTAAGTAGTTCTTCTGTATATTTTATACTATCTATTACATTCCTAGAAAATCTAGATATTTCTTTTGTAACTATTAAATCAAGTTTTCCAGTTTTAGAATCCTCAATCATTCTTAAAAAATTATCTCTATTTTTTATACTAGTTCCACTTATACCTTCATCTATGTATTCTCCAACTAATTTCCAATTCTTATTTTCATTTATCATTTCTTTAAAATAATTAGATTGATTTTCTAAACTATTTAATTGATCATCTTTATCAGTAGATACTCTTGCATAATAACCAACATTTAAATTCATATCAAAAATGGTTCTTCCAAGCAATAACTCACTTCTAGTTTTTACAATATTCATTTTCTTGCTCTTTCATTATTTTTTCGTTTGCTAACTTGAATTCTTCAAATGTTATTTTACCTTTTTGATATAACTCTTTATTGATTATTAATTTTAATTCTTTTAATATTTTTTTCATATATACCTCCCACTTAATTTTATTAATTAATTTTATATTTATGTATATATAAATTAAAAAAAGATGATTCACTATAAATCATCTTTATAATACAAATATTAAAATAATTAATTATTTTTAATTAAATAATCAATAAATTCTTTAAATATCTGATTTTCTTCTTCTTTATCAGTTATAAATTCTGGATGCCATTGAACACCAATATTAAATCCTTTTCCGTCTAACTCAAGTAATTCTATAATATTATCATTGGCAAATCCTTTTATTGAATAAGCACCCGGATTATCTATTTTACATTTATGAATGCTATTAACAACAAATTTTTCTTTTTTAATCATTGAATAAAGTTTAGAATCTTTATCAATAATTACATCATGCATTTCCATATTTGATAAACTAAAATGTTTTTCTTTTAAATAATTATAGTTTTCCAATGAAATACTTCCACCTGTTGCTAGAGCCATATTAATACATCCGCAACATATACCTAATAAAGGAATATTTTTTTCTATGCAATATTTGGCAATCTCTTGTTCATAATCACAAATTGTAATTCCACCTTCTAATATAATACCATCGCATAAATCAATAGTTGAAAACAAATCACTTAATGATTTCTCATCTAAATAATAATTTTGATAAGAAAAAGGTTTGCCTTCTTTTATTTGTTTTATTTTACTTTGAGGAATTATTCCAATAGCAACTCCACCATTTATATTAACAGCATCTTTAATTTCATTACTAATACATATTTTATTCCAGATAACATCATCACATTGTGGTTTTCCAACAATTCCAATTATTGGCTTTTTTTTCAAATTAATCACCTATTTTCTTAATTTTCTTTTTTAAAACTAAATTTCCATCTTTGTGCTTATTTCTTAATTCTTGAACTTCTTGTTCAGAAAGTGGAGTAAATCCATCGTATATTTCTAATGCAACTTTTTGTTCATCAAGTTCTAATGATAAAACATTATTACATGCAACCCAATTATCTTTTAATTCAACAGGATGAAAATTCTTGCCAATTAGATTATAGCCTGTTTTATCAAATAAATGAACTACAGCATTATTATCTAACCTCGTTTGAACAAATATTAACTGTACATTCATTTTTTGTAATAATTTAGTCAATTCGCTTATAGCCATAGTTGCAATTCCCTTACCCTTATTATTTTCAAAAACATAAATACCATTAATTTTTACAATTTTATCTGTGCAAAAATGTAGCATTAAATAGCCTAGTAATTCATTTTCGTTATTAATAGATAAAATTTGTTTTTCGCCACTTTTAAATTGTTCCAAGTGATTACTTATCCATGTTGAATAATAAGGATATTCTTCAATAAATATTGAAGTTAATGCTTCTACTCCCTTATCGAATTCTTCTTGCGTGCTAATTCTATTTAATTTTATCATACAAAATCCCCCCTAAATCAATGATTGTTCTAGCACATAACAGCTATCATGTCAAAATCTAGCGATGTTTTTTATTATTCATAATTTCATATTCGCCATCATAATTCCATATGTTTAATTGACCTTTCGCAGGTATAGGACATATTGGTTCAACATCTTCAAAAATCCAAGCATATCTACCAATCTCATATAGCCCTAAGTTATATTCTTTTTCTTCTTCCTTTATTGCATTTAAAAATGTTTCATCCATATAAATGCAATCAACTAAATTTCCTCTACAAATTATATTACCATAATTCATCTCTAATCCATCAATTAAATTAACAACATAATCATTATTTAAAAACTCCTTAGCTAAATTTTTACCACTTGCATGTATAAACAATTCTCCTCTATAGTTCGTTTTCCAACTTCTGGTTTCAATTTTTTTATCACCATTCATAATTAGAGTAGCGAATGGTTCTTTTATACTAATAACCTTCATTAATAATCCTCCATCTATACAACATTATTATATCACTAATTTTGTCACTTCTTTAATTATTTTATTAATAATTTAGTTTTAAAAATAACATATATTATTCAAAATAATATAATTCAATAAAATTATTTTTAAGATCTAATGGATTATATTTTGATATTTCATAACTTTTAATAATATATGGCATAATTAAATCTATGTCTTTTTCTTCTTTTATTTTAAAATATCTACATAAGGGTCCATATGCAGTTCTGCCAACAACTTTAAGAATATTGTCATTATCTTCAACATTTAATAATCTGATATAAATACCATATTTCTTCTTTGAAATGATTGTAAAATTTCTTTTATTTTTAAACATAAGACCTTTTTTAGTGTAATGGGAAGTAACATTTGATCCAATAGAATTAATTTTAACTAATAACTTATTAAATAAAGTATCAACTGGATTAACTTTTAATTCAGTTAAATAATTATAAAGTTTATTACATAATCCAATTAAGTATGGTATTTCTTTCAAATCTGTTATTTTTATATAATGACATAGAGTAGAATTTTCATAACCTTTTCTTATAGATAATTTGTTGAAATTATCAAATTGCTTAATATCTTTATAAAAAGAGATTAATATATCAGATTGATTAACTTGTACTTCAATGATTTTTTTATTTAATTTATAGGCAACATTTTTCATTAAATAATTTCTTTTAATACTATTATTGATATTTAATACTTGCTTATCAAATTCATCAAAAAGTTGTATAGCAATATCTTTTTTATTATAAATTATATTTTCATAACAACTTGTATCTACATTTAATAATTTTGATTTTCTCTTAGATGCTACTTTATCTACATTAGAAATAACATTAGTTTTAGACATATCAATTACCTCACTATTAGAATATTGAACTCCATCATATATTAAATTATATGTAGAACAAACCTCTAGTTTGGTTGAGTAATTTATATTATTTGCAAGTTTTTCTTCAAATTCAAATATGTTCCTGTATTTACTCCAAGATTACAAGAGTTTTCTAATACTTGAAGAAAAGTTTGATGACCGTGACCTCCAGCTTTCCAACAACCAATCCTAGCACCACTTACAGTAACACTACCCGAATCATAAAAAGTATCCTTCTCTAAGTCAACAACCCCTTCTTCAATTGCAGCAGCAGTAGTTATTATCTTAAAAGTACTTCCTGGCTCATATGACGCCCATATTGGAAGATTTCTATTAATCGCTTCAATACTATAATTTTGATAATTATTCGAGTCATATGTAGGTCTAGAACTCATACCTAATATTTCACCTGTATTAGGATCCATTACAACTGCAAGTGCCATATCAGGACTAAACATCGACACAATATTATTAAGCTCCCTTTCTAAAGACATTTGAATATTATAATCAATCGTTAATTCAAGATTCATTCCTTGCTGTGGTGCAACATATATATCTGACAATTTAAGACTATTGCCCTTAGCATCAGAAAAATACTTAATCGCACCATTCTCCCCAGTTAAATATTTATCATACTGTAATTCAATTCCAGAAAGCCCTTGGTTATCAATTCCAACATACCCTAAAACATGAGAAAGCATTTCCCCATATGGATAATATCTTTTAGATTCTTTAACCAAGTATACACCTTCAAACTCATAACTAGATATCTTATCTGCAACATCGTAAGATAATCCACGCCCTTCTGGATGAACTCTTTCAATAGAAGTCTCTTTATAAACATGCTTATCCATTTCTTCTTTAGATACCCCTAATATCTGTGATAACGCACTAGAGACTTCTTCCTTATTATCAATCTGTCCAGGAATTAAAACTAAACTAGTAGTAGTAATATTATCTGCAAGAACTACACCATTTCTATCTAAAATTAATCCACGATCAGCAGCAAGAGGCAAATTCCTACTCCACAAGTCATTAGCAAGTAACGTAAGTTTATCATATTCAAATAACTGTATATAAATCACTCTAACTATTACAAATACAAAAAGTAATACAACAATCAAAAAAACTACTCTTATTCTTTCATCAATCTTTTTCAAAAACATAGCATCACCACTTAATAATATGTAAGAAAAAATAAATTATCTTATTCTTGACAATTTATCTAATTTTATTTATATTCAATTTGAACAAATTAGCTCTCAGGAGGCAGTTATGTATATAAATAATAAAATTCTTGTAGGAAAAAACGAAACAACAGAAACAAACATTATACCAAAAATGGCAAATAGACACGGAATGATAAGTGGTGCTACCGGAAGTGGAAAAACAATAACATTAAAAGTTCTAGCAGAAAGTTTTTCCAGTGCAGGCATACCAGTTTTCCTAGTTGATATAAAAGGTGATTTAGCAGCAACAACAAAATCAGGTGTTACTAATTCAAATATAGAATCAAGACTAACTAAACTGAATATAGAAAATTTTGAATTTAAAAAATTTCCAATAACATTTTGGGATGTATATGGAGAATTTGGTCATCCAATAAGAACAACAGTATCATCAATTGGTTCAAGACTTCTATCTAAAATGCTTAATTTAAGTCCAGTTCAAGAAGGTGTATTAGCAATTATATTTAAAATTGCGGAAGATGAAAATCTTGAAATAATTGATTTAAAAGATTTAAAATCAATTCTTAGCTATGTTGGTGACAAAAGAAAAGAATATACACTTGAATATGGAAATATAACAGTACAAAGCATTGGAGCAATACAAAGAAATATATTAACACTTGAAGAAGAAGGTGGAGACTATTTCTTTGGTAAACCATCACTAGAAATAAATGATTTTATTCGTTTTGACGGCGAAACAGGAAATGGATATATAAATATATTACATGCATCTAAATTATTCCAAAAACCTAATTTATACTCTACTTTCCTACTTTGGTTATTAACTGACTTATATAATAAAATGCCAGAAGTTGGTGATTTAGAAAAACCAAAACTTGTCTTTTTCTTTGACGAAGCGCATTTACTTTTTGATGATATGCCAGAACATTTACTTGAAAAAATAACTCAAATAGTAAAATTAATAAGATCAAAAGGAATAGGACTATATTTTATATCACAAAATCCAAGTGACGTACCAGACGAAATTTTATCTCAATTAGGTAATAGAATTCAACATGTATTAAGATATTATACAAAAAATGATGAAAAAGCTATCAAAGCAGCTGCTAACTCTTTTAGAATTAATCCAGCATTCGATACAGAAGAAGAAATTAAAAACTTAGCAACTGGAGAAGCTTTAGTATCATTTCTTGATGAAAAAGGCCAACCTTCAATTGTAGAGAAAGTTACAATTCTTCCACCACAAAGTTTAATGGGAGCAATAACAGATGAAGAAAGAAAAAAATTTATTGAAGAAAGTTACTTGTACAATAAATATGAAAAGAAAATAGATGAAGAATCTGCATTTGAAAAAATTGAAAAAGAAAATGAAAAAAAACAAGAAGAATTAGAAGAAGAAAAAAAGAAAAAAGAAAAAGAAGAACAAGAAAAGAAAGAAAAAAAGAAGAAACCTAGCAAAATAGAAAAAGCAATAGATAAATTTACTAATAGTGCAATAAGTACTCTAGGAAGAAAAATCGGAAACTCAATATTTAAAAAACTATTTAAATAAACATTTCAAAACATACTAAAATAATATCAAAAAAGAGAATGATTTTTATCATTCTCTTATTTGAGTGTGTAAATATTTCTGTGTAAATGGTCTAACCATGATATATGAAGCAAAATTACTTGCTTCTTTTTTGTTATTTAAATAATAACATATAAAATTAATTTTTCAAAGAACTTAAATTCTACCATCAAACATGATAGATAATTCACTCAAAATCATGTCCCAATTGCCATATCTAGTAGTCCATTTTTTAATAATATTTTGAGTAGCTAAATATAAACATTTCATTAATGATTCATCATTTGGAAATACAGATTTTGTTTTAGTGTATTTTCTAAATGAACGATTTAATGATTCTATTGTATTTGTGGTATACATTATTTTTCTAAGTGGTTCAGAATAACTAAAGAATGGACATATGGCATCCCAATTATCTTCCCAATTTCTAAGTGAAGTTGGATATTTATCTTTCCATTTTTCTTTTACTTTTTGTAATTGTTCATATCCTAATTTTTCATTTTTTGCAGTATAAATAGTTTTTAAATCATTACAGAATGGCCTTAAATCTTTATAATATACAAATCTTACAGAATTTCTGATCATATGAACGATACATCTTTGTTGGATTGTTTTTGGAAAAGCTGCTTGTATCGCTTCTTTAATACCTGTTAACCCATCAGAACACATTATCAAAATATCTTTTATTCCTCTGCCTTTTAAATCGTTTAAAACACCTAACCAAAACTTAGCTGATTCGTTTTCTCCTATCCAAATACCTAATATATCTTTTTCACCATTCTCCGTTACACCTAAAACAATATAAGCCGCTTTTTTAACCACAGTATGTTCTTGTCTTACACTGAAATGTACTGCATCTATAAAAACAATTGGATAAACACTATCTAATGGTCTTTCTTGCCATTCTTTTATTTTTAGTAATATTTGATCTGTTATATTACTTACCATTGTAGCAGATACTTCTATTCCATATAAATCTTGGATTTGTTCGTTTATTTCTCTAGTTGATAAACCTCTGCCATATAAAGATATTATCTTATCTTCTATACCTGAAACATCTCTTTTATTCTTAGGAACTATTTTGGGTTCAAATTCACCATTTCTATCTCTAGGTGTTTCAAACTCAAACTCACCAAATTCACTTTTTAATGTCTTTTTAGTTGAACCATTTCTATAATTTGTTTTATTAGTTGTTTTATCATATTTAGAATATCCCATAGATGAATCAAATTCTGCATTCATCATTTCCTGTAATGAGTCTTTAAATAAATCTTTTATAGCACTACTTAAATCTTGTGCACTTTCTATTTCATAATTTTCTTGTAATATTTTTAATAATTCTTTTCCTTTGCTTTCTTTCATATAAAAAATCCTTCCATTTCTATTTTATCATGGAAAGATTTCCTATTTACACAGATTTATTTACAGACTCTCTTATTTTTTTACAAACACACTACCTTTAAATTCAATCTTATTTGACTTAAAAATAGGATTTTCTAAAACTTTATCTAACTCACTTTTAGGTCTACCAAATTCATCATACATGCTTATATCATTAAATTGTGTAGAGGTATATGTTCCCCAATTATTAATTTTAGTTACATCAAACTTATCAAATCCCAACTTAATTGCAAGCTTAGCAGTATCAACTAATTCAGTATAATTATCTTTTTGTAAAACAAATAATATACTAACTGACTTAACTCTTCCTTCTTTTCTCGCAATAGAAAGATTTACCAAATTCCTCATCAAAATATCGAAATTACCACCTAATCTTAATGACTCATAAGTTTTTTTAGTACATGCATCTAAACTGATTAAAAACTCTATATCACTATATTTTTTACATAATTTATCTAAAGTATTTTTTGATAACAAAGTACCATTAGTATGAATAATTATTGAATTTCTCTTATTTATCTTTTCAGAAAACAATATTTCTTTATAAGATTTGCTAAAGAAAACTTCACCATTAGAAGCCATAATAAGTTCATCCGCTGAATTTAACCATTTAGATGATTTAAGTTTCTTTACAAGATTATTATGAATATATGAATATAGTTTTTTATTATTATTATTTAAAAAACAAGTTCTACAACTTTTACACTTTAAGTTACAACTTTCATCAAATGCAATACATACTGTTTTAGGATCATTACTTGCCACTAAATCATTAAATCTTGAATCTACTTTTTTCTTTTTCTTTAAAAGTGGACAGTTCTCAAAACTGCAAAAAGCATAAGTTTTATTTATTATTGATAACCTAAATAGTCTAGCTCTTGTCGAATTCCAAACTTTTTTAGGATTACTATATAAAATATTACCAATATGTTGAGTAGCCCATCCTTCACAACAAGGAAATACAAAACCATATTTTTGTATTTGAACATAATCAAATGGTTTACTACATCTTACATCTTCCTGTGAATCAGTATATATCATTTTTTTAAACATTTCACTATTAGAAAGACTATATAAATTGTATTCTTCTTTTTTACGTCTTTTATATAAAGAATCTAAAACTCTTGCCCTTAAAGACATTTTATCATCCAATATTTTACCAAAATCTTCTAAATAAATATAATCTTTAAATTCTCTAAAATTTAACTTATCAAACTGTTTAATATCAAAATTATCTTTCCTATCGCATATAACAATTATATTATTTAATTTACGTGTTAATTTTTTAATATATATACACTCTTTATTATTATATTCATTGATTTTTCTATCAGTAATATATTTTTCAACTTTTATATTTGGAAACATGTATTCAAAATCTTCTTGAAATCTTCCTAGTTTATACAAAATAACTTTTTTATAGTACTTCATAAAAATCCTCACTCAATCAAAAAAATTATATCATCTAAAAATCTATAAATCAAATAAACAACAATACTATCTAGAAAAAAAGAAATGCACAAAGCATTTCAATTATTTATTATTTTTATTATATTTTATAAGTCCAATTATAAATACTACAAATCCAATTATAAAAATAACAATTGAACTAATAAGCGTTAAATCAAGTTCTTCACTAGATTCTTTATTAACATCATCTTCTACTGCTATGTCTTCTTTCGTATCCTCATTATTTTTGTTAGTCTCATCAATAAATTTTACATTTATATTATACTCACGAGTTTCACTACCATCTTCTGATACAACTTTTATAACAACAACACTACCATCTTGAAGATTTTCATTTCCAACTATTTCATAAGTAGCCTTATCATTTAATAAAGAAACTTGAATATCTAATTTTTCAATTTTTTTAACTTCTAATTCATAACTAACAGGAATATTTGCTATCGCTTTTCCCTCTATAATTACTTGCTTGATTGTAGCATTAGACTTTAATTTTTCTTCCGTTACTTCTTTAAAAACATTAATTGTATAATATCTCTCATCTCCGCTTTCAGAAACAATACCAACTTTTATTACATTATCTCCATCAACTAAAGTAACTTTTCTATTTCCATATCCTTCAATATATTTAGATTTTGGATCAAAGAGCTCAGAAGAAACTTCAACTTCTTCAATATCACTTCCGACAGTAACATTATAAGAAGTAGTAGCCGAATTAAATCTAAAAGAGGCTTTATCAATACTAAGTGATTTTAAAGTATTTGTCTTACTTCTATCATCTTCTCTTGTTATCTCTAAAAAATATGTATTTGTTTTACCACTTTCACTAGTAACATCTATTTTTAAATTATTTATACCATATTGAAGCTCTTTTACCCCAATATCTCCAGTAACTTTTGATTTAGAATCTGTTTTTTCTACAGATACATTAATTGAAGATGCTTTAACACTTTGAGAATAAGATAGCCTATTGCTAGAAAAATCAGTTAAACCTACTCCATCAATATTAATAACATTTAAAGTATTAACATCACTTTTTACAACAATTTCTTCTTCCTTTACAGTTATTGTCTTCTTTACAGAATCACTTTTATAAATAACATCCGCTACCTTACTATATCCAATTTCAATATCTTTTAATAAAATATCTTTACTTGTAGCAACACCAGATTTTAATGTTATTTTTCCGATTTTAGTACCAGATTCAAATGCATCAAAATTTGAAATTGAAACACGTGTAACATGATCATCATCAACAACACTATTATTTAAATTAACATTTGCAATCTCATATATAACATTACTCTTAGCACTTCCATCTAAAGTAAATTTAACATAATCTACAATAGTATTAGTAAAATTTAAACTAACATCACATACTAGACTTTCATTAACTAAGATAACATCCTTTGGACAATTAATACTAACAGTAGCACTACTTGTATCATCAACAGTAACACTACCAAGAACTTTAACATTTTTAGAAAGTGACGCTTCCGTTGTCTTATTAACCCCAAGAGACATCAATTTTATATCAGAAAAAACAATTTCATCATTAACTGAAATAGAATTCTTTGGTGCTGTCAAAGTTACACCCGCAATTTTAGTAGTCGTTGTAATTGGATTTTCAAATTTACATTCACTAACTTGAATTTGATTACTTCCACTACTAGCTTTAATACAAGAAGATAAATCAACTAAATCAACCTTATCAAGTGACACATTCAAAGTTTTTGTATTAGCATTAAACTGAACACTTTCAACAGAATCATCAACCACTTCTACTATTACATCACACTTCAAAGATTCCCCTGCTTTAATTTCTTCTTTAGGACATTCAAATTTTAAAGTACTTGCATCAACATTAATCATAAATCCTAAAAAAGCAAAAATTAAAAACGAAATTTTCTTCATTACTTACACTACCATCCCTTATCATCGTCTAATATAAATTATAGCACCAATAAATTACTTATTCAATAGAAGATTTGTTCATTAATTCATAATAAACTTTTTCAGCTAATACAAAAAATATATCTTTATGCTCAATTAAATATTGTATATCACGTAAAAATTTCTCATATTTATCATCATTAACATAAAACTTAGAAGTAGCATACCCATCTTTTCCAAACTTCTTTATCGCATGTCTATAAGAATCCTCAATTAAATCATCTTTTTCTAATTTTCCCAAATTAAATCCTAAAGATGAAACTAAATAATCTTTAATTGAAACTTTTCTATCTGCAGAAGAAAGAATTCTTCCGTAAAAGTTTCTTGGCATTCTAGAAGATGAAGCTCTATGATCCTCTATTGCATACCTTATTAAAAGCATATCTTCCCTATCAAAAAACTTATTAAGAAAAATATCATCATAAGCATATAAAGAAGATAAAATTTCATGTTTTTCTCTATCAACATGACACATTACATCATGAAACATTACACAAACATATAAAATATTATAATTAATATCATAATTTTTACTTATTTCAAATGACCTTTTCAACACATAATCAATGTGATTTTTACTATGTCCTTTATCATTTAACTCATAAATAGGAATAATATTATTAATACAATAATCTTTTAACTCCAAACTAACTTTATCTAAACAACTATTTATATATAAATCATCAAATTGGCATTCTAAAAATTCATCTATCATAAACACTCCTAAAAACAATATAATCATATTTTAACATTAAAAACTATTATCTTTATAATAATTTAATAATATTTAACAAACAAAAAAGAAACACAAGTGTGTTTCTTAAAATAATTTAACTATTTGCTAAAGCATTTCTTTTATTAACAGCTTTTACTTTCTTATAAACTCTATCTTTGGCCCTACATATATTTTCATCAGTTAAACTATCCAAATAAGGCATTGGATTCTCATTTTGCTGATTAGTAACAATTTTACTAAAGACATCAATTAACTTTCTATCTACTCCAATATAATCTAAATAGTTTAGATATTCATAAAACTCTTCTAGACTAAAATCATCTGCATCTTCACCTAAAAGATAATTTAATATCATTATTGTATAACAATATAAATCAGATTGTTCATCAGCAGTAACATACCCTAAATATGGTTCTTTATTAAATTGATACTTACCTTTAACTTTTGTAAGTAATGATAAAGGTGTTAAGTATCTTCCAGGCATTGACTGATTATTACCAATTTTACAACTATCTAAATCAATAACATTTAATTGTCTCTTATCAGGATTAGCAATAAAATTAGAGTCATGCATATCACCAATATAAATATCTTTTAATGGAGTATAACTTCTAATAGCTTTAAGCTGTTGAAGAATCTCCCCAATTTTTTTCAAATAATATATGTGTTCTTTTTTATCAAGAGATTTATCGTTTAAAATCGAAACCAAAGGAATACCATCTATCTTCGGTAAAATAAATCCTTCAACATTACCACCAACAGTTACCAAAGCTTCTGGAATACAAAATTGATCAGGTAAATACCTTCTATTAGCATCAAGCATCTCAACAGTATAAAGTTTATTAGCAAATCTTTCTCCTTCTTGATGAAATAATCTTTTTAATACCTTTGGTGCACCCTTATATCTAAAATCATACATTTCAGCTTCAGTACTCATAACATCACGAGATAACACTAAAGGTTCTAAAGTTTCAAATTTTTTTCTTGATAATTGGATAACATTCATAATACCACCCCTAATTTGGGCATATTATATCACATTTTTACAAAAAAATCTAGTCTAAAGTTTTATAAACATATCTTTACCTACACCACACCTTGGACATTTCCAATCGTCTGGCAAATCTGAAAATTTAACACTTTCCTTTGAATCATCATAAATATATCCACAAACACTACATTGATACTTATTAGATCCTTCTAAAACCACTTCTTCTTCTACATAAGTAGGAGCTTTTTTAGGTGATTTTCCCTTTAAAACTTCATGATAATATTTATAAGTCATTGGACTTTCATCACTTAATTTAACAGAATCAATAACTTTTCCAATAAATAAATCATGACTACCACAATCAACAACATTAATAACATCACAAACAATATAACTAATCATATCTTCTTTTACTACAGGAACATCTAAAACTTCTTCATATAAAATATTTTCAAACTTATCTACATCTTTTGAAGAATGATATCCAAAAACAGATATAACTTTATCACTAGCACTCTCTTTTAAAATTGAAACAGAAAATCTCTTTTTATTTTTTATAACCTCATTAGTATAATTTTCCTTATTTACACTTATTGCTACAGTAGGATTACTAGATGTAATTTGTATTAATGTATTTATAAAACAACCAACATTTTTTTCATTACTTGTTGAAACTACATACATACCATAGCTTATATCTCTAAAAACCTTTAAATCCATATTAACCTCTTTTCTATAAATGTACACTTATTATTTTAAGATATTTTTTGTCGAAAAAGAAGATATTTTTATATTTATAAAATTAAAACTATAAAAATAAAATTTTATAGGAGGAAATATATGATTTCAAATAGCACTAATGGATTAAATAATGATGAAGTAATAAAAAGTCGTGAAAAATATGGTAACAATTCACTAAAAGAAATCAAAACTAATAGCTTTTTACATTTATTTTTAGAGTCACTTGGAGACCCAATAATTAAAATTTTACTTATAGCACTTGCTATTAAAGTAATTTTTTTGATAAAAGATTTTGATTGGTATGAAACAATTGGGATTGTTATTGCAATATTTGTAGCATCCTTTATATCATCAATATCAGAATACGGAAGCGAAAAGTCATTTAAAAGAATGCAAGATGAAGCAACTAAACTTAGTTGTAAAGTAAAAAGAAATAATAAAACAGTTTCTATTCCTATTGAAGACATAGTAGTAAATGACATTGTAGTATTAGAATCAGGTGATAAAATCCCAGCAGACGGAATTATTGTTGAAGGAAACATTTCAGTAGACGAATCATCACTAAATGGCGAAGCAAGAGAGATAGAAAAATATGCAGTAACAAAAAACATAGCTGAAGAAAACAAAGTATTTAGAGGAACTACTGTATACTCCAAAAGAGCATTAATGAAAGTAACTTCTGTTGGAAATAACACTGTATATGGAAAAATGAATTTGGAACTTAGTGAATCTTCCCCTACTAGTCCCCTAAAATTAAAACTTAAAGATTTAGCAATGACCATTAGCAAAATTGGTTATGTTGGAGCAGTACTCGTTTCACTATCATATATTTTTTCAATGATTTTTATAAAAAACAATTTTAATAAAGAATTAATATTAGAAACAATAACTAATTTTCCTTTAATGTTTAGCTACATTCTACATGCACTAACACTATCTGTTACAATTATCGTAGTAGCAGTACCTGAAGGTCTACCTATGATGATAACACTTGTTCTATCATCTAATATGAAAAGAATGTTAAAAAATAATGTATTAGTTAGAAAAATGATAGGTATTGAAACAGCAGGAAGCATAAACATACTTTTTACAGATAAAACAGGAACATTGACAAAAGGAAAACTTGAAGTAATTGAATTATTAGATGGAACGCTTAAAAGTTACCACTCAGAAGAAGAATTATTAAAATATCCAAAATATCATGAAATAGTTAGAACAAGTATTATTTATAATACAGACAGTTTCTATGATAATAATAAAATTATAGGTGGAAACATAACAGATAGAGCAATATTTGCATTTATACATACAAAACCAAACAAAAAAATTACTACAATAAATAAAATACCATTCGATAGTAAAAATAAATATTCTAAAACAACTGTCGACTATAATGGAAAATTAAATCTAATTAAGGGTGCACCTGAAAAAATAATTCCACATTGCACTCACTATTACAACCAATATCAAGAAAAAAAATCATTAACAAACAAAATAAAAATAGATGATTATATAAAAAATATTACAAAAAATGGTATAAGAGTAATAGTTTTAGCAACATCTGAAAAAGATACTTTCGATAATCTAACGTTAGTAAGCATTATTGCAATTAAAGATGATATAAGAAAAGAAGCAATCACTGGATTACAACTAGTAAAAAAAGCAGGTATTCAAACTGTCATGATAACAGGAGATAACAAAGATACCGCAACATCAATTGGAAAAGAATTAGGTCTTGTAGAAAATAATAATGATATCATAATTACATCATCAGAACTCAATGAAATGACTGATGAAGAAGTAATAAAAATTCTTCCAAAATTAAAAATTGTAGCACGTGCCCTTCCAAACGATAAAACAAGATTAGTAAAATTAGCACGAAAGATAAACTTAGTAGTTGGAATGACAGGAGATGGTGTAAACGATGCACCTGCCCTAAAAAATGCAGATGTAGGATTTGCAATGGGAAGCGGAACAGAAGTTGCAAAAGAAGCATCTGACATAGTAATACTAGATGATAATTTCTTATCCATATCAAAAGCCATACTTTACGGGCGAACAATTTTTAAAAGCATTAGAAAATTTATTATATGCCAATTAACAATTAATTTATGTGCTATTGGTCTTTCATTCATCGGATCATTTATAGGAATTGATACACCTGTTACTGTAATCCAAATGCTATGGATAAACATGATAATGGATACATTAACCGGTCTTGCATTTGCATTTGAACCACCACTATTAGAATATATGAACGAATCACCCAAAAAGAAGGATGAGCCAATTATAAATAAATATATGCTTGGAGAAATAACTTTCACAGGCCTTTATTCTTTTATATTATGTATATTATTTTTAAAATTACCATTTTTTAATAATTTTTATAGACACGATTCAAAATACTTAATGTCTGCGTTCTTTGGATTATTCATATTCATTGATATTTTTAACAGTTTTAATGCAAGAACACATAGATTAAATTTATTTTCAAATATTTTAAAAAACAAAGTATTCTTAACTATAGTAATAATAATAACTATAATTCAAATTATCTTAATATACTATGGTGGAAGTTTATTTAGAACAATAGGATTAAGTTTTATAGAACTACAATTAATGATTTTAATAGCAAGCACAGTAATTCCAATAGATTTTCTAAGAAAAATATATCTAAGAAAAAAAGGAATAATTGGCGGAGTTTAAAAAAAAATACTCATAGAGTATTTTTTTAAATTAACAATTCAATCATTTCAATAATAACACCTGATATAACACCCATAGCATATACTAATGATAAAATAATTAAATTTTCTTTTAAATTTTTATTTGACTTAAATAATACTAATATAGCAACTCCACTACCAGTTAACAAACCTGCCATTGCAGTTCCTAAAGATATTGCATTACTTAAATAAAGTTCAGTTATTATAACACTTGCTGCACAGTTTGGAATTAAACCAACCAGACTTGAAACAAAAGGTCCAAAAATACTATTCTTAAAAAATATTTTAGAAATATTTTTTTCACCTAAAGTCTCTATAAAAAAAGTCAAAATAAATGTTGCAATAAAAATAAATAAAAATGTACTTAATGTATGTTTTAAGCTAGAAAGAAAAATACCTTTTTCACAATGACAATCATCATCATCACAAATATGATAATCAACTTTTTCTTTCTTTCTTTTTCTCAAAAATAAATCTATCAAGAATCCAAAAAACAATCCAAAGAATAATTTAATACCCAATAGTTTTAAAATAAGAGAGATTTCTACATTACTAGATAATAATATAGGTAACATTTCATCACTAGTAGACAAATAAATAGCAATTAATGTACCTAAACTAATTATTCTAGTCACATATAAATTAGTAGCCATAACACTAAAACCACATTGTGGAAAAAGTCCCAAAACGCCACCTAACAAAGGCCCCATATTACCTGATTTTGCGATAATTTTTTTCGCCTTTTTATTAAATTTATGCTCTATTAACTCAATAATTAAGAAAGCTAAAAATAAAAAAGGAAATAATTTAATAACATCTTTTATTGAATGTATTAAAGTATGAACTAATATCTCTTTCATAAATATTCACCGTCAACATTATATTATTAGATTAAATGTCAGTCAAGATACTTAACTATTCAACTTCCATTATAAGTGGTATTACTTGTTTTTTTCTAGAAACAACACCATCTAAAAATAATCCTTCATATATATTTTGATTAAAAGCCCTTTGTAATATATTAAATGTCAAAGTAGATTGATCATATAAAATATATGAACCATTTGTCAAAATATCAGTTATCATCAATATAACAAAATCGCTTTTATTATTAATTTTAAATTTATTTAATTCTTTTATAATACTATCTTTTCTATCCAATATTTTTTGAACTCCTGTAGTAATAATTTGAGAAACCTTAAATGTATGTCCATTATTATGAAAAGTTTTAATATCAATATTTATTAATTCTAATTCACTTTTCTTATCAAAATTTACACTAGAATTAAATAATTCTTTAGAAAAAACTAAATAATCTAGTCCACTAATTTTTTCAAGTTCAAAAATTACTTCCCTATCTTTATCAGTAGTAGTAGGACTTGTTAATGCTAAGGTATCTGAAATAATTCCAGAAAGCATAATTGAAGCAATTTCTTTAGGAATTTCCACTCTATTTTCCTTAAACAAATGATAAACGATTGTATTAGTACTACCTACAGCCATATTTCTAAAATTTATTGGATTATTAGTAGATATATCCCCTATTTTATGATGATCTATAACTTCTAAGATTTCTGCTTCATCAAGACCAATAGCACTTTGTTCTGATTCATTGTGATCAACCAAAATAACCTTCTTTCTATTCTTTTTATTAATATCAGTTATTCGAATTAACCCTTTACACACATTTTTCTTATCAACAACAGGATAATTATTAAAACCAAGACTATTTGTCATTTCTAAAAAATCATCATAATAGTCACTCTCAAAAACAGTATAAGGTCTTTCACCAGTACATAAAGTTTTAACATAATTACTTAATGATATCTTCTTTACCGTCTTAAATGTACTAAGAGGTGTTCTAATTATATTAACATTATTTTTTCTAGCAATCTCAATATGTTCATCCTTTACTAAACCATTTCCAGTAATTACAAGTAACTTAACACCTTTATTTACTGCTGCTTCAATAATGCTATGTCTATCACCAACTATTAAAATATCATTTGCAGTAAAATTAAAAGTTTCTATAAAAGTAGTACTTTTATAAGATACAGCAGTTATAATTCCCTTAATCTCATCATTAAACCTTAATATCTCCGTACCATTTAAAGTTTTAAGCAAATTGTCATAAGATGTACATAAATTATCATTTTCATCATTAAAAATATTTTTTAATATAACTTTAGCGGTAACAATATCAGTAAATTTATTTAAATTATTCACTAAAGGGATTCCTGTTGTATTATTATCATTCATATAGTGATATGCATCTTCAATAGAAGAATCTTCATTTATATACAAATCTTTATGATAAATTATATCTTTAATCTGAAGTTTAACATCATTTAAATATTTAGGGTATTTTATATTAAACTTATCTAATACAAATCTAGTTTCATCATTTATTTCACCTAATACTCTAGCTTCTGCATATACCCCTAATGATTTCTTAAGATACTCCAAAGCAATTGCACTAGTAACAGAATCTGTATCTGGTGTTCTATGTCCAAATATAAAAGTTTTATCCATAAATATCTACTCCATTCCATTTAGCTAAGGTATTATAACACAATAACTATTTTTTTTCAATGTTAAAAAAAAGCCATAAGGCTTTAATTTAATAACTTAAGGTAACATTTCCATAATATCATCATAAACACTAGATTTAACCTCTGAATAATCTAGATTCATAATAGTAATCTGAAGTGGTGTTGATGAATTTAAATCAACAAAAATAAATGACGCATTAAATGAATTTATAACACCTTCAACTATAAAACAATCATAACCATTTAATCTCTTATTATAGTAGTCAGAAACACTACCTGTTTCATTTAATTTAGCAATGAATTCTTCCTTAACAGATTGAAGTTGACTATAAGTTAAAGCATATTTATTAATTTGTGTATACCATGTTCCACTAGTAACAGTTAATTTATCATTAGATATTTGATATTGATATTTACTAGGAATAACAAAGTTTTCACCTAAAAATTTAACTTTTCCACCTTGATCAGTAGATGCATTACCACCATCATCATTATCCTCATCGTCATCTTCTTCATCGTCTTCTTTATCTTCTTTTTTATCATTTTCTTTTTCTTCAGTTTCATCAGATTGAGTAAAATAATAAATTGCAAATCCACCAGCACCAAGTATTGCAACAATTAATAACACTAACACAATAATAAGTCCAACACTCTTCTTTTTAGGTTGTTGATTCATTTGATTATTTACAGGTTGAACATTTACCATCTCGTTTGCAGGATTTATAGGCATACCGTACATATTTTGTTGTGGTGTATTATTCATTCCACCAAACATTGGTTGTGGTGTTTCTTGTGTATTATTCATTCCACCAAACGCTGGTTGTGATGCTTCAGGAGCACTATTCATTCCACCAAACACTGGTTGAGGTGTTTCTTGTGCATTATTCATTCCACCGAACATTGGCTGTGGTGCTTCAGGTGTATTATTCATCCCACCAAACATTGGTTGTGATGCTTCAGGAGCACTATTCATTCCACCGAACATTGGTTGAGGTGTTTCTGGTGTATTATTCATTCCGCCAAACATTGGTTGAGATGCTTCTGGTATATTGTTCATTCCACCAAACATTGGTTGTGATGCTTCAGGTGTATTATTCATTCCGACAAACATTGGTTGAGGTGTTTCTTGTGCACTATTCATTCCACCGAACATTGGTTGAGGTGTTTCTGGTGTATTATTCATTCCGCCAAACATTGGTTGAGATGCTTCTGGTATATTGTTCATTCCACCAAACATTGGCTGTGATGCTTCAGGTGTATTATTCATCCCACCAAACACTGGTTGTTGTGCTTCTTGTGCACTATTCATTCCACCAAACACAGGTTGTGACATTTGAGAAGTATTTACTCCGCCAAAAATTGATTGTTGATTATTAAAATTATTATCAAAGCCCATATTATTAATAACAGAATTATTAGCTACAACGTTACCATTATCAAATTCAACAGGACTTCCGCATTTATCACAAAATTTTTCATTCCCTTTTAAAGGATCTCCACATTTTTTACAAAACATATTCATACACTCCCATATTGTAAAAATAGTATACCACTAATATTAATTTAAGCAAAGTCATTTTTGAAAAAAAGAAAAAAAGTATTAGTTTACAATTACAAACACTAACACTTTTATATATTAAATTTCTAAAAAATAATTATTTTTTTATATAAGATTACTCAATACATTTACACAATAATTACTAGCATCTTCAATAAACTTTTTAACATTATTTATATCAAATACTAGAGATTTTTCTAATTTTGAGTTAAGAGAAATAATACCAATTTTTTTAACAATTATATTTAGTAAATTATTAGGTATTTCATCTATATGTATAACAGGATATTCAAACTCTTCATAAAAAAGAGATAAATCCATATTATATTCCTCTAATAATAAAATATTCATATTAGAATAATCATTATATATAACTTTTCTAATATCTTCTTTCGACAAATTTAAAACAGTACCATCAATAAATTTAACTTGATTATCATATACAAAATTATCTAAAAAATTACTATTCCAAATTGCATCAGTACATAAATGAATCAAATAACCAATCTCAAAAGCATTATTTAAGAATAAACGATACTTACTAATAAAATCATCTACGCATATGTTACCATTTTTAATAAAGTGACTTTCGTCCCTTGACCTATTAATCTCTTTACTAATATCCGGTGCAATTGTTCCAAGATAATACTCTTTCTCATTTAACGACAAATTCATTTTTTCTTTAACAACTTTAGCAACCGCCATATGAATTATTGCACTAGCCATATTATCACCCACATATTTTCTATATTAATTTTACACTTATTAATAAAAAGAAACAACAAAAAAAGAAGTCAGACCTTCTTTTTAAAACACAAAATACCAATTAAACTACCGAAAGTATCTAATAAAACATCTTTAACACTACCACATCTACCAGCAACAAACAACTGATGAAATTCATCACTTACCGCATACAAAAAACAAAGAAGTAAAGAATAAATTATTAAATCATTTTTAACATCATATGCTTTCAATGTAAATAATATTAAAATACCTAATACAAAATACACAACAAAATGAGCAGATTTTCTAACTGGAACAAAAAATATATCAACAATTTCCTTAACTTGTTCCTCGGTTGCATCTTCATCAAAAAACCTATAAATTTTAATAATTGTATTATCAATAAATGAATTACTCATTTCAGTTGAATCAATAGCCTCCTGATTAGAAAAACAAAATATAATTATCATCCATGTTATAGATAAAAAAGTAAATATAAATTTCTTATTCATAATTATTTCTTTTTGCTTTTATTATCGTCAACTTTTTTTGACTTTTCGCTTTTCCTTTTCATTGAATCTTTCTGAGTCTCTCCCATTTGTGATAAATAATATTCATCACAAATTTCTTCAGCAGATCCAATTTTTACAACATTACCATGATCTAGCCACACTACTTTATCACAAATCTCTTTAATACTATTAATAGAGTGTGAAACATATAAAACAGTTGTACCACCTTTTATCAATTCCATCATTTTATTATGACTTTTTTCTTGAAACTTCAAATCACCCACTGATAAAATTTCATCTACTATCAAAATCTCTGGATCTACAACAGTAGATATAGAAAAAGCAAGCTTTGCAATCATACCAGAAGAAAAATTCTTAACAGGAACATCTAAGAAATCTTTAAGTTCAGAAAACTCAACAATATCATCAAACTTTTCATTTAAAAACTTCTCACTATAACCTAAAACAGCTCCATTTAAATAAATATTCTCACGAGCAGTAAGTTCTAAGTCGAAACCAGCACCTAATTCAATCATTGGTGCAATACTACCATTAACAGTGACTTTTCCCTTAGTAGGTTTCATAACACCACTTACTACTTTAAGTAAAGTACTCTTACCTGCACCATTACTTCCTATTAGCCCAACAACTTCACCTTTGTTTATCTCAAAATTAACATCTTTTAAAGCCCAAAAATATTCTTTTTTTCTTCTTCTTTTTTTATCAAAAATAGCAATAAACATATTTTTAAATGATGACCCTTTATCTATACCAAGGTCAAACTTCATTGATACATTATTTACACTTATCATAATATAACCTTCCTATACATAATAAATAAATTTATCTTGATTCTTTTTAAATACAATCGAACCAATAGCAAGCACACCAATTCCAATTGCACCCATTGATAAAAGCTCAACTACTGATGGTAATTGACCATAAAGTATTATTGAACGAGCTCCATTAATAAAAATATATAAAGGATTTAACTTAAATAATGATTGCAATGCTTCAGGTATAATTGATATATCATAAAATACAGGAGTCATATAATTCCATATAGTAATTATAATTCCATATATATAAAACATATCTCTTAAAAATACTGATATAGTAGATAACAATAAACCAATTCCCATAGTAAATAAAAGTAAACAAATAAATATATACGGCAAGAATATATACCATATATTAATTGAACAACCAGTTATCAAAATAATAACTAGTAATGGAATCAATGTAAGTAAAAAGTTAATTCCTACAAATAATGTCTTAGCAATCGGAAATATATATTTAGGAATATATACTTTATTTATTAATGGAAAATTAACAACAACAGAAGACATCGCTACATTACTTGCTTCACTAAAATAATTAAACATAACAAGTCCTGTCATTAAATAAACTAAATAGTTAACCCCTTCCATCCTAAACTTAAACATTTGAGAAAAAACCATAGCCATTACTATCATCATCAAAACAGGATAAAGCAAACTCCACACAATTCCCAAAACACTTCTTTTATATTTAACTTTAAAATCTCTCATGATTAATTGTTTCATCAAAAAACCATATCTATTGAAATTAGCAATTATATTCTTTATAACCTTCATACTTCCTCCTAAAGATTAATATTAACATAGAAAATTGTAACATATATTTAATATTTTAACAATTAATTATTTATAACCAACTGTTCGAATTCAACAGGAACACTAGATACAAATTTCATTTTTTTATTTGTAATTGGATGAATTATTTCTAATGACTCCGCATGCAACATCATACGTCTAAACTTATTATCTTTAACGCCATATTTATTATCTCCTAAAATAGAGTGACCAATATCATTTAATTGAACTCTTATCTGATTCTTTCTACCAGTTTTTATGTCTATTTTTAACAATGAATGTTTTTTATTAGACTTAACTCGTTCATAACAAGTAATTGCTAAATCACCACGACTTGAAGAATATGTAATTAAATCTTTATTTTCTTTTAAATAAGACTTAAGTATTTCTTTATCTTTAGTAATACCTACTACAACAGCATAATAAATCCTTTTAGTTATATCATTCCATTTATCTTGTAAAAGAAATTTAAGTTTTTCATTCTTAGAAAACAAAACTACACCAGAAGTATCTTTATCTAACCTATGAACAATAAAAATCTTATTATTTTTATTTTTTTCTTTAACATAACTTTTAACAATATTATATAAAGTTTTCTCTTTTTCCTTATCAGTTGCAACAGTAAGCAAACCACTAGGTTTATCAACTACTATGAAATCTTTATCTTCATAAATTATTTTTATATCTTTTAAATCATTATTAATTAAAGTATTTCTAATTTCTACAACATCTTCTTCTTTTAATTCATAATCATACTTTGTTACAACATTATTATTTACATGTATTTTATTTTTTAAAAGCAAACTTTTAATATTATTCTTAGACAAACTTTTCAAATTTAATCTTAAAAAATCAAATAATAACATTTTTTCTTTAACTACATATCTTTTATTCATAAAAACTCCTACTAAAAAAATAAATATGGTTATCCATATTTAAATTTTATATTAAAACTTTTTTCTTAACAGGAAATGAAGACACTTTATTTTCTTCCTTATCATTATCATAGTCTACTATTTCAGTTGTACCATCTTCATTATATATCTCTATATAATCGATTTTCTCTTCTCTTTCTTCAACATATGCATCTTCTTCCATCCCTGGAAAATCCATTAAAAAACGCATACTACCATCTGTATATACAATTACTCTTTCTATTCTAGGATCTCCTGTTTTCTTTTCTGGTTCTTTTTTATTCATATTATGTTTTAAAACAACTGTACCAGTCGATAATAAAACAGTTACAATAGCACCAATAATCAAATTTCTAGCTTCTTTATTCACACTCATATCCCCTTACAGCTTTGTAATTATAACATTTAACAATAAAGTTGTCAAATATACTAACTAAACACGTTCATACAAAGAAAAATAATCATCTTCATATAATTCTTTATATCCATCATCTAAATCTAAAACAACTTTTAATTTATTAGTATTATAAATCACAACATGGCTTATATCATATTTATCAAAAATAACATTATAACTTTTATATAATCCAACCGCATCCCTAAAAATAGTACACGAAGGATTAAACTCTTCTAAATAAAGATCTGCTCTTGAATCAATAAAAACAGGTATATTTTTATATAATAGATAACTTCCAAAATTATACTCATTAAATAATTTAATATTATCTAAATCTAAATTATTAATTATATAATCAGAAAGTTCCACTGGATATTTTTTACTATTAATGAAATCTTTTTTATTATTAGATGATAAAATTGCAAAAGAAGTACTTAAAAACAAACAAATAAAAATAACAAATATAATATTATTTAATAATACCTTCTCTACTGTCAAAGGACTTGATTTACCAATATACATTACTAAAAGTCTAGCAATACTAAAAATAGCTAAAACTGCAAATAAAGCATAACTTCTTCTAGACATAAATGCAAGTAATGCAAGCCCACCTAGCAAGAAAAGATCTTTAAGTTTTATTTTCATATTCTTTTTTAACATAAAAATAATCAAAATAGAAAGAATCACAAATAATTGTGGTCTCTCATTTATAGTAATAGGCAAATGTTCACTAATATGTGACATAGAAACACCCATTTTAGTTTTTATCAAATAAGTAAATGGAACAAATCTATTAGGTGTTAAAAAACCAGTAAAAATAGAAATAATCATTACTATCAAAGTAGATTTAAAATTACTACCATTTTCTATATCAACCCTATCTAAAGAAACCCAATTATCAAAATATTTAGAATTAACAAAGAAAATAATATCTGACACTAAATAAGGAAGAAATAATACAAATATAAAAGGCCAAACAGCACAGTGTAAATTTGCAATCAACAAAGAACACAAAATTATATATAGAGAATATCTCTTATTTTTAGTATCTCTAAACATTTCTATTGAATATAAAATAATTAAAAAGAGAATATAAGTTACAAGTTGTGCTCTTGCAGCAATAAAACTACTCATAGTAAGAGATAAGATAACACTTAAAATATAGGATATTCCCCTATCTTTAGTAATCTTATTACATGTAAAATACATAGTACTAATTAAAATAAAAGATAAAATTATTGTAGATATATATATACCATTTAATCCAAAAAAATTATAAATCAAATAAATAAAAACATCATACAACCAATGAGGATATGTATATTCTAATCCTTCAGTCCATGCAAAATGTTCCTTCATATCTACTCCATTTTCTATAATACTCTCACCTACTTTAATAGTATAAAAAGTATCATTTTGAAACACTTTAGGAGTAATAATTATAGCAATGCAAATAAATGATATTATTAAAAGTATTTTAAATTTCAAATTATTTTTCTTATTCTTCATATTCATCACAAAACAAGTATACTAGATAACATATTTTTTTTCAAATTAAAAAGAGAATCAAGTTCTCTTAATAATTAATATTATTCTTTCTTCTTAGCTTTTACTTTTCCAATAACTTTTTTTTCAATACCAATTTTTTTAAGTAATAACCCTAGATTATCTTTAAGTTCTAACAACTTATCTTCAATATTTAAAAGACCACATGATACTTCATAATCATTATTTTGAACAAGACTTTCAAAAGTATTATTAAGTTTAGCCAACTCTTCCGGACTTGGAATTAAAACACTTGAAGGAAGATTTGCTAAAGGTGCAATCTTTTTCTTTCGTATAGTAAACCTGGTAGGTACATCAAATACTTTAAAATTACTAATTTTTCTTTTTTTAGTTTCTTTAGAGTCACTTTTTATCCCAACTGCAGAAACACTTACTGGAACCTTTTTTAATAAATATTTACCTGCCACAACTTTTGTAGCAAGATTATTTATCTTTATCGCTTGTTTTTTATCTTCAATTCTATGAAATTCATCAAAATCTTCACCATATCTACTTTTAAGTAATTCAATTTGTTTTGGAGTTAAAGAACTAAAAATTTCTTTAATTTGTGCATCAGAATACTTTTCTTTTAATCTTTCAATTAATACTTTATTTCTAGTTTGTGCAACACGAGTCGCCACACATTCAAAACCAAATTTATTTTTTATTAAAGAATTAATTCTAGCAACAATTCTTATATCGCTAATAGGAATTATTTCATCAAAAGATTCACCATAACGAGATACTAATAACGCTCTTTCTTCACTAGATAAATTATCAAGTAATAATGAAATCTGTTCTAAAGAATTTCTTTTCCTTAAACTCTCCATTAAAGTACAAACTCTTAAAGATCCATTATTTTCTTGTTTAATAGATTCTAATTTTTTCTTAAACTTACCTTTAATCAATGTATAAGTTTTCTTTCTCAAAGAAGCATCAACAAAAATATCAGTATTAGTTAAATCATCACCATATTCTTTTTGCAACAAAGAAAGTTCTTCTTCTGTGATATAAGAGAAAATACACTGAATTTCTTCTTCGCTATAGTATTTTAATAATCTTTTATATAATGAAAGTCCTTTTTCCTCTTTATGTTTAATTGAAGGATTTCTATAATCTTCAACTCTTTTAGGTATAGCAGAATACAAAAGATAATTAATTCTACTTATAACTTTTTCATCTTCAACTGAATTATATTCATCAAAGTTTTCACCAAAGCGTAATGTTAAATCTTTTCTTTCAGACTCACTTAAATTATCTAAAATATATTTTATTTCAGAATCATTATACTTTTCTTTTAACTTATCAATAAAAGATGCTCTTATTTTAACTGAATCTTTTTTTCTTTTAGATTTTCCTACCTCCACTATATGAGATTCTACAATTGAATTAATTTTAGCAACAATTCTTATATCACTAATAGAAGTTATTTCATCAAAGTCATCTCCATAACGTGATACTAACAATTCTCTTTCTTCACTAGATAAACTATCAAAAAACAGTTTAATTTGGTCTAAAGAAATTCTTTTCCTTAAATTTTCCATTAAAGTACAAGTTCTTAAAACACCATTATTCTCTTTTTTAATAGAATCAAGTTTTTTCCTAAATCCACTATTTATTAATCTATAAGTTTTACATCTTAAAGAAGTATCATTGCTAATACCAATCCCCGATAAATCATCACCATACCCCTTTTGTAATAAAGAAAGCTCTTCTTCTGTAATATAAGAAAATATACACTCAATTTCTTCTTTACTATAATAGTTTGATAACCTTTCAGATAAAGAAAGAGATTTTTTCTTAACTGACTCGCTTGAAGGATTTCTATTTTTTTCAATTCGTCTTAAAAGAGTATTATTAACAAAATTATGAATTCTAAATGCCAACTTTTTATCTTCTAACATATTATATTGATCAAAATTCCCACCATATCTAAGAGCTAACATTTCTCTTTCAGACTCACTTAAATTATCCAAAATATATTTTATTTCAGAATCACTATACTTCCTTTTTAATTTATCAATAAGAGAAAGATATATTTTTGATGACTCTTTTTTCATAGTTGCTTTATCTCTTCTATATTCCTTTATTTTAGCTTGAACTAGTGAATTAATTTTAGCAACTACACTTATATCATCAATAGAAATAATTTCATCAAGCGACTTACCATAACGAGATTCTAATAAAACTTTATCTTCATCAGTTAAATTTTCTAAGAAAGAAACTATTTCTTCATCACTCAAATTATGTGTTAACACTTCCATTAAAGTATAAATTTTTAATGAACCATTATTTTCCTGCCTAATATATTCGATTTTTCTTCTAAAACCATGACTAATCAACCTATAAAGCTTATTTTTCAAAGACTTATCAAGATTAGCCTTACAACAAGTTAAATCATCACCATATCCCATTTGTAACAAAGCCAACTCTTCTTGATTAATTAATTCAAATATAAATCGTATTTCATCATCACTATATTGATTTTTTAATCTAGAGACCAATGTTCTATTGGAAAGAACTTTTCTCTTTTCTTTTTCTTTAATTACAGGAGGATTTCTATACTTCTCAACCCTTTTAGGAATACTACCATAATAAAGAAAATTAATCCTATTTATTAATTTTTGATCATCAAGAGAAAAGAACTCATCAAAATTTTCTCCATAACGTAAAGTTAATAATTTTCTTTCAGACTCACTTAAATTATCTAAAATATATTTTATTTCATCATCTGTATATTTCTCTTTAAGCTTTATAATGAAGTTTTTAGCCCTATCTTTCCGTTGTGAAATAGTCTTTTTCTTTAACAAAGTAGAAACAAGATAATTAATATGCTTAATTTGAGCTTTATCATCAATTTTTAAAAATTGATCAAAATTTTCTCCATATCTTAACTTAAGTAAAGTTCTTTCTTCATCAGTTAAAGAAGAAATTATCTCCTTAATTTCATCAAGATTATATACCCTACCTAATTTTTCAATAAGACTTAACTTTTTTTGTTTAACTTTAACCTCGTTTTTTGCAACATCAGAATTTCTTAACTCATCTACTCTCACTGGAATAACTTTACTAACTAAATTATAAATTTCATTTCGAGTCTCAATACTTGAAACAAAACACAAAGTATCAAAACTTTCTCCATAACGTAGTTTCAAAAGATTTGCTTCTTCTTCTGTTAAATTAGTAAGAATATAAGTAATTTCATCGTCAGAATAATTTTCTTTTAAAATTTGCAGAAATGTTTTAGACTTACTATTTAGCATTCTCTTTGAAAAATTACCTTTAGCAAGAGATAATACCAATGAATTAACTCTTGCAATATCACTTAAATCATCTAAATCAAAAACTTTATCTAAATCTTCGCCAAAACGTCTAATCAATAAATCTTTTTTCTCCAAAGGTAATAAATCAATTATCGCATCAATTTGCTCATCACAATATTTTTCTCTTAAAATTTCTTTAAAAGACTCAACTTTAAGTTCACCATTATTCTTTTCTCTAGAGTCATCAATCGCTCTTTTCAAAGTAGAATTAATTAAAATATTTATCTTTTGTTGAACACCACTATCAACACCACAAACAACTTCATCCAACTTATCACCATAGCTTAGACGTAACAATTGAAGTTGCGACTCGTTTAATATATTAAAAATATATTTAATTTCTTCTTCATTATATTTTTCCTTAAGCCTATCATTAAAACTACGTTTTTTAGTTTTTCTTGCATCCTTACTATTAAAAAGACTAACGCTTTGTGGAACTACTTTAGTAAATATTTCTAAAGAATCCATACCTAAATCCAAATCTGCTGCTCTTTCTTGCAAACTCATTCCATAATACAATGCTAATGTATTTTTTTCTTCTTCTGTTAATGAAGAAAGAACATGACTTATTTCATTCTCATTATACTTACAACTAACTAATTTTTCATATAAAGTTAATCCTCTAACATTATATTTATCAATATTTGGTTCCTTTATCTTCATTTCTTTTCCAAGAAGTCTAGGAACCTTCACTAATACAATTTTAGAAATATCATCAGTATCTTTAAAACTTTTCTTTGCAATCAATTGATTAAAATCAGTTCCATATCTAGTTTGCAATAATTCTTTATCATCATCTGAAAGTAGTTTTAAAACTTTTGCAATATCATCAACAGAATAACTATGAGATAATAAATCTAAAAAAGTCTTTCTACCAAGCATTAAATTTCTTCTTGAAACCTCTTCTAAAACTATCTCATTTACTAAAGTATTAATTTTAGCAATAGTATTAATATCATCAACTTCATATACTTTATCAAAATTTATTCCACCATAACGTTTAGATAATAGTCTTCTTTCATTAGGTGTTAAAGATTTCAAAACTTGTTCAACACGTTCTAAAGAACATTCACAACTTAAAATCTCTTTTAAACTTCTTACTTTTAAAGTAGCATCATCAAAATTCTTTCTAGCATCATTTACTCTTTTTTGAAATGTAACAGAAAATAAATACCCAATACTTGAATTAATTCTATCATCATACATATTTGCTGTAAGCTGTTCACCAAAAGCTTCTTTTAAAAGACTCAAATCTTTTTCTGTAATCGTATTAATTATATAATTATTCTCTTCAGAAGAAAACTTTTTACTAAGCCTAGATATAAGTGGGGACTTTTCATCAATCAAACTACTAATACTAACATCATCTATTTTTTCAGAAACTTCTAAATTAGTACTTTGTAATCTTTCTGGTATCACTTTATAAATTAAATCTCTAATCTCTTGAATAACACTTTTATCATCAAGTTCAATAAATTCATCTAAATTAGCTCCATACCTACTTCTTAACAACTCAATCTCAGAATCATTTAAAAGTCTCATTATTAAATCTTGAGTACTATCATCATACCTATCATTTAACAAATCTTTAAAAGATTTAAATTTAAATCCATATTATTTAGTGACTTAAAATATGGATGTTTTCCTAGCTTTTTACACGCCTTAACTTCTAATTGTCTAATTCTCTCACGAGTTACACCAAATTCAGCTCCTATTTCTTCTAATGTATAAATTCTACCATCTAAAAGACCTGTTCTAAGTAACATTATTCTATAAGCTCTAGGATCTAATATTTCTTTTAAAATTTCCTTAAGAGCTTCATTAGACATATCATTTAAAAGAGCATCATAAGAATCAGTCGGATCAGCAACAAAATCTCCAATTTCAGTATCTTTATCTCCGCCTCTTCCTTCAACAATCGAATTTAAACTACCAACATTTTGATTTAAATCCAAATATTCCTGAAATTGATTTAAAGAAATTCCTAACTTTTCAGCGATCTCTTCATTACTTAAGTTACCTCCAAATTTTAGTTCTATTTCCTTCAACTTTTGTGATATTTTATATATCCATTCTCTTTTATGAACTGGTATCCTAATAACTCTAGAATAATCATCAACATACCTTCTAATAGCTTGTCTAATCCAATGAGTAGCATAAGTAGAAAATGCAAAGTCCTTCTCTGAATCAAATCTATCAATTGCAGTATTAAGACCAATTACACCTTCTTGCACTAAATCTTCATAATCTACTCCACTAAACAAATAACGATATGCAATCTTTTTAACTAGTCTCATATTATGAATAATAAGCTGTTCCTTAGCATCATTATCTCCTAATTTAATTCTTTTATATAAATTTTTAATTTCATCACGAGAAAGAATTCTTCTCTCATCAGAAGGATCAAGCACATCTACACAAAAACTTATATTTTTTTCTTTAACATATGCACTATATAATCTCATAAGTTTTGGAAATGCTTCTTTGAGCTCATCATTTTCATAAATATTATCGTCAATATCAATAAAAAAAGGAGATAAAATATCTGAAAGATATTTATTATTACGTACTATTTTTCTATAAAAATCTAAATCTATCTCTTCATTAATTGAACCAATTAATATAGATAACATTTTTATCTTTTCAACTTCAGAATAATCAGAGGAAGCTATTTTCTTAAATGAAGACTTAAATAAACTTTCCCTATCTTTTGAATATAATTCATTTATTCTTCCTTTAATTAGTTTTTTTAAAGAACTTAATGCTTGCTTTTGATAAGTTTCAACATCATCTAAATCATTATTTAAAGAAGAATTCAATGCTAAGTCAACCATCTCTTCTTGCAACTTTAAATCAGGTATAACATATGAAAAATTATCTATAAACTTAAGTAATTTTATTCGCAATTCTTCCCTATTCATAAAAGCCTCCTAAAGAGTTATATATCACATTATTATAATGTTTTTTAAAAAAAATGAAAAGAAGAATTTAATAATAAACTCTTCTAAAAAACTTATTTTTTTATACCTACACAAGAACTTAAATTTTGAGGTACCTCATCACTTTCAATAAATTTTAAATTAATTGCATATCCTCTAAGTTCTTCAAGCTGTTCTTTTCTACTTAAAACCACATTTTTATCCTGCAAAATCATATCATCAACTAATTGATTAGATTTCAAAATTTCATCTTTTGATATTTCTGGAACAAAAGATGGATCAATCATAATTTGCTTAATTATTTTCCTACTAACCCCACTAACAAAATCAACATATGTGCGAAACTTTTCCTTATCTAAAACACTATACAGCAAATTACTATTTTCAGTAATTCTTGCTTCAATAATTAAATCTTTAAATTGTTGATAAAATCTTTCAATTAAAGGAAAACAATAACTATATGCGCTATGATTTTTTGAATAATGATAGTGATCAAATACTCTACCATTTTTTCTCTTAAAAATTTCTGCAATCTCAGATGAAATCTTATCATTTAAAAGTTCATCAAACACCCCAAATTCATCATTAGGCAAAACAGTTAGACCATTCTTATTAATAGGCTCCATATACGTCTTTCTCTCAATTGCCCCTAAAACAGAATTATTTAAAGAATGATTTATCTCATGAAAAAAACTATAATCATCTACAAAAAAATAAGGCATATATATTGCTGTATTCTCTTCATTTATAGATATTGAAAAACACGAAAAAGCACTATCTTTTTGAATTTCACTAATATTACTTTCTAATTCTCTTCTATGTTTTCTTAACAAACATTTATCAGTTGATCCAATAATACGAGCTTCCCTATCAATTGCATCATTTAAAAATCTATCAAATGGACTTTTATAAAGATAAGAATTGATTAAAGAAAGATCAACTAATCTCTTTTCTTTTTCATTAAGTTTTTCGGAATATGGTTTAATTTCATCCATATAAGAAATAGCACTTTGTATTTTTTCTAAAACATCAGGAGTAATTTCATTTTGATTAAAGTATTTTCTTACAAAAGATAATTTTTCTTCACTGCTCAAAAAGAAAAAATTATATAACGGACTAGAATCATACTCAAAATTAAAAATTCTATTTTTTCCAAATAACATTTCAAGAAATCCATCCATAGAAACATCATAACCATTTTCTTCACAAAAAACATTATAAATTCTACCTGGATAAACCACAACTTCATCATTTTTTAACGTTATACTTCCACTAACAGTATCCAAAAAAGGAATTGAATTAAATCCTAATCTATTTAATATTTGAATAGTAATATTTAATCTTTCATTTAGTATATCATCACAAACTTTTTTATATCTTTCACCAGTTTTATTACTAAAATTCCAACAAAAAAATATATTATTATATTTTCTTGTAATTAATTCTCTATACTTTTCTCCATAATATTCAACAAAAACCTCAATAATTGCATCTTTATTATCATTAATCCTTCTATTGTAATCATCATTACACTTAGAAATAAACTTTCTATTACTCATAATTATTAAATTACATATAAAAGAATAGAGAAAAACTGTAAAATAGATCCTGCAAGTACAAACAAGTGAAAAATTGAATGCATATATTTTACCTTTCTACCAAAACCATAAAATACAGCACCTAAAGTATAACTAATACCACCTGCTAAAAGTAATATAAATCCACCAGTTTCAAGATTATTCATTAAAGGCTTAAATGCAAAAATTACAAGCCATCCCAAAATTAAATAACTAATAAAAGAAATCACTTTATATTTTTTTAAATCTATCGCATTTAATACAATACCAAGAATTGTAATAGACCAAATTATTATAAACATCGGAATTCCTACATTTTTAGGTAAAACTAACAATGTATAAGGTGTATATGTTCCGGCAATTAATAAATAAATACTACAATGATCAATAATCCTAAATACTCTTTTAGCATTATTAACTTTTAAAGAATGATAAAGAGTTGACATAGTATACAAAATAATCAAAGTAACCCCATATATACAACTACTAACAACTGATACCCAAGTACCATTTATAGCACTAAAAATAATACATAAAACAAGTGCTGCAACTGACAACAAAGCACCAACACCATGAGAAACAGAACTCATTATTTCTTCTCCTAAAGTATATTTAGGTATTTCAATTTTATCTTTTAATCTCATATGTACCTCCAACTAAATTTTACTATAATTTTAAAAAAATAAAAAGATGCTTTAGCATCTTCTATATATTATTATTCATTAAAAATTAAATGTTGATGGATCAAGTGCCATAAATTCATCATAACTTATACCGTCGGTACTGAAAATATTGCTATCTAAAATAATTGTTTTATCATACAAATCATCATTAAATGAATCATATATATCTTTCCCATATTTTAAACGAATTATTCCTCCCATTGAATATTCAATATATCTATTACCATTATTAAATTGAATTAAAACATCATCCACTTCAATCAAATATCCATTTGGAACAAATGAAGTGTTTTTTATAGTTGTAACAATACTTTGAAAATTATCTTTCGTAATTTCTTGATCAACTTTTATTAAAATACTTAAGTCATTTTCCATACTATCTAAATTAGCAACAAAATCATTTAAACTAATTTCTTTATCAGTAAATACTTGCATATCTTTTCCTAAATTTTCGTATGCATTGCTATGACTAATATTAGAAATACCCAAACCATCAAATATTTCTACAATTACATTTCCTCCCAAATAAGAACTGTACAAAGGTTCCAATTCTCTTGCTAACTTATTAGCAACTATAAAACTAATATAATTATCATACAATCCAACACTTTGAGTGTTTATAGCATCTTCATCAGTTAAATTAATTTTAGTTGTATCATAAGAAACTTTTTTAACATAAAAGCTAAGATCATTAGAATTTTTAACTTCAAATATTTCATTTTTTATATTATTGTCTGTACAATTAGTACCATATAACTCAACACCATCTAAACAAAATGTTTTAACAAGTTTAACAACTTCAAAATCCTCATTATATTTATCTTTTAAATATGTTTGAATCTCAGACTTAACTTCTTCTAAATTTTCTTCCTTTTTATCTTCTTCTTTCTTATCATTTTCCTTTTTTTCTTCTTCATCTGAAGAATCAAAAGTAACAATCTTATATCCACCAAAACCTACAAAAGCTAATCCCAATACTAAACATATAATAGCAATTATTTTTTTAATATCTTTCATATTTTATTCTCCTTTTTATTCTACACTAAAAGAATAACATGAACACATCAAAAAATAAAGAAATTTATAACAAAAAAGAGCATTTTACATGCTCTATATTATTTTAATTTCATTGTAGGGAAAAGAATAACTTCTCTAATAGTCTCTGAATTAGTAAGTAACATTACCAATCTATCAATTCCCATACCCATACCACCAGTTGGAGGCATTCCATATTCTAATGCTTCTACATAATCAATATCCATCTCATTAGCTTCTTCATTACCAAGTTCTTTTTCCTTCAATTGATTTTCAAATCTTTCATATTGATCAATTGGATCATTTAACTCAGTATATGCATTAGCATATTCTCCACCTGCTATAAATAATTCAAATCTTTGAGTAAATCTAGGATCATTAGGTTCTTTCTTAGCAAGAGGTGTAATTTCAATTGGATATTCATATACAAATGTTGGTTCAATTAAAGTTTCTTCAACATACTTTTCAAAGAAAGCATTTACTATATGCCCATAACCAAAGTGAGCTTCTACTTCAACTCCATGTTCTTCAGCAATTTTCTTAGCTTCTTCAAAAGTTTTAACTTCTTTAAAATCTACACCAGTTTCTCTTTTAATACCTTCACACATAGAAAGCTTTTTAAATCCAGGAGCTAAAGATATTTTATTTCCTCTAAACTCAATATCATAAGTACCATTTAATTCCATACAAGCATTACAAATAATTCCTTCTGTTAACTCCATCATCCCTTCTAGATCACTATAAGCTTTATACACTTCAATAGTAGTAAATTCAGGATTATGATTTTTATCCATTCCTTCATTTCTAAAAAGTCTTCCTATTTCATAAACTGCATCCATTCCACCTACAATAAGTCTCTTAAGAGGAAGTTCTGTTGCAATTCTTAAATACATATCTATATCTAGTGTATTATGATGAGTAACAAACGGTCTAGCACTTGCACCACCCAAAATAGTACCAAGAACAGGAGTTTCAACTTCAGTATATCCTAAATTATCTAAATAATGCTGAATAGATCTAATTATCTTTGGTCTAGCAAATGCTACCCTTCTAGCATCTTCATTTACTATTAAATCAACATATCTTCTTCTAAATCTTTCTTCAACATCAACTAAACCATGGAATTTATCAGGAAGAGGTCTTAATGCTTTTACTAAATGAGTAAATTCGATAGCTCTTATACTTAATTCCCCCATATGTGTACGCATTACTGTACCCTTAATACCAACTATATCTCCTAAATCAGATTTATCAAAAATTGAATATGCTTCTTCTCCAACATTATCTAATTTTATATATATTTGAATTTGTCCATATTTATCTTGAAGATTAATAAATCCAGCTTTTCCTTTTCCACGCTTAGTCATTATTCTACCAGCAATAGATACTTCTTTTTTTAACTCATCAAGTTCTTCCACAGTACTATCAGCAAATTCTTCTTTTATATCTTTACTAGTAGCAGTAATATCAAACTTTTGTCCAAATGGATCTATTCCTTTTTCTTTTAAAAAGTCAAGTTTTTCCCTTCTAACTAATTCTTGTTCTGTAAACTCTCTCATAATAAAACCTACTTTCACACAAATAATCATTTTAATGCATTTATTATATAGTAATTCTTGAAATAAGTAAATATATTTAAAAAAGATAAAATAAAAAGTATTTACAGTAAAACCATAAATACTTATAATCATTATTTCTTATTAATTAAAAATTTAGGTAACTCTTCTACATCTTTTTTATTCTCAATAATATCATGAATTAAATTAATTATAGGAATTTTTACTTTCTTATTTTTTAATAGCTTATAAATAGATTTAATTGTATATAATCCCTCAATTGTTGTATTAGAAACATACTCTTCAATCTTTTTACTTGATTCTTTTCTACCTATCAAATACCCATAAGAAAAGTTCCTACTTTTTTTACTAGTTGCAGTAAGCAACAAATCACCAAATCCCGCATAAGAAAGAATTGTATTCTTATCTCCACCTAATTTTTTAATTAACTCTTTTATATCATGTAAAGATTCTGTTATAAACATTGCTTGCGTAGACTCAGGATAACCCATACCGTCTAGAATACCTGCAGCAATAGCAATAACATTCTTAATAGCACCACATATTTCTACACCAATAATATCTTTTGTTTGTCTAAGTTTTAAAGAATCATTTTCGAGTGTTTTCTTAACAATTGAAATAGTTCTTTTGCTAGCACTAGCAAGTGAAAGACCAATAGGACAATTAGTAACCATGTCTATTGCAAAAGAAGGTCCAGAAATAACCGCATATTTTTTAGTTTTAATATGTTTTCTAAATATATCAGAAACAAAAAGACAACTATCTCTTTCAATACCTTTAGAAGCTAAAATTACATACTGATCTTTTTTAATAAATTCTTTTAATAGAATACTAACGTCATCAACAAAACCAGCAGGTACCGCAATAACAATTATATTAGCATCACTAACTACTTTTTCAAAATTTGTAGATATAACAATATCTTCTGGTATCTTTATATTAGGTAATACTTTTTCATTTATCCTATTTTTTAAAATACTATCTTTCTCTTCTTTAAACTTAGTCCACATCTTAATTTTATTATTATTTTTATGAAACATAAGAGCAAGAGCAATTCCATAAGCACCTGTTCCAAGTATTGCTATATTCATTTTTCCTCCAATTTATTCACTTAAATTATGATAAACATTTTGTACATCATCAATATCTTCTAATTGAGCAACTAAATCTAATACTTTTTCAGTTGTTTCGTCATCAAGTTCTACCAAATTATTTGCAACAAAAGTTATTTCACTTGTAATAAATTCTTTAACACCAATTTCTGTTAAAGCATCTTTAACTTTTAAGAAAGAATCAGTAGTTGTATAAATTTCATAATTTTCATCATTAACAATTACATCTTCTGCGCCATTATCAAGAGCACTCATCATTACTGTATCTTCATCAACAGACTTATCAATAACAATAACACCTTTTCTTTCAAACATATAAGAAACAGATCCATCAGTTCCTAAGTTTCCTCCACGTTTAGTTAAAGTGCTTCTAACAAGCATAGCAGTTCTATTACGATTATCTGTAAGACAATCAATCATCAATGCTACACCGCCACTAGCATAACCTTCATAACGAATTTGTTCATAGTCTTCTCCACCTTGACCACCAACAGCTTTTTCTATTGCCTTTTGAATATTATCTTTAGGCATATTATTACCTCTTGCTTTTTCTATTACAGCACGAAGTGAAGGATTAGAATCAGGATCCCCATTTGTTCCTCTAGCTGCTACATAGATTTCTTTAGCAAGCTTTTGAAAAACCTTACCCCTTGCAGCATCAAGTTCCCCTTTTTTTCTATGAATTGTTGCCCACTTTGAATGTCCACTCATTTTATACACCTCTTTTAATTAATATTTCCTATATAATTGTATAACAAAATCCTATATATTATCAATATTTTTTGTTATATATACAAAAAGTAAAAAAAGTAGTAAACAACACTACTTTTTAAGTTAACTATTATACAATTTTATTAAATTAGTAAATTCATTTTGTAACATCACAAGTTGTTCTTTCGTTTTTGCTTCAAATCTAGCAGTTATATTAGGACCTGTATTACTAGCTCTAACAAGAGCCCAACCATAGTCAAATGTTATTCTTACACCATCTATTGTTAACGAATTATATCCCATTTCATCAGCATATTCCTTGATATGATTTACTACTTTAAACTTTCTATCATCACTAGATTTGAACTTTAATTCGGAAGTGGAATAATACTCATTAATACCATTTAACAATTCACTAACTTTCTTATCAGAATTAGAAAGTATTTCCAATAGTCTTAACCCAGCATAAAGTCCTGAATCAAAACCAGGCCACTTATCATTGAAATAAACATGTCCTGATAATTCTCCACCAAATGGTAATTTATCATCTAAAACCTTTGCTTTAGTATAAGAATTACCAGTTCTATAACAAATTCCCTCTGCACCAAGTCTTTCTATCTCATCACTTAATGATTTAGAACATTTAACATCATACAAAAACTTTTTCTTTTCCACTTTATTAATTATATCTCTTATAATCATTATCATATATTTATCAGTTGCAATATAATTACCATTTTCATCAATTACACCAAGTCTATCACCATCACCATCAAAACCTAAACCTAAATCAGCATTAGTTTCTAATACCTTTTTCTTTAATGCATCAAGATTTGCTTCAACACAAGGATCTGGATGATGGTTTGGAAAATTAGGATCACTTTCTCCAAAAATAACTTCTACATCAATTGGAAACATTTCATATAACTCTTTAGCAATAATTGAAGTGGTTCCATTTCCTGGATCAATTACAACCTTAATTCTTCTATTACCAAAGTCTAGTGACCTCTTATGAAGTTCTATATACTCATCCCTAATATCATATGTACTTAAAGCCCCATTACCTTCTTCAAAATCCATCTTAAAAGTGAAATCTCTAAATTCTTCAATCATTTCTCCACGAGCATTTCCTCTTTCATCAAATGCAAACTTGAAACCATTATCATCCTTTGGATTATGACTAGCAGTAACCATTACACCCGTAGGATTTCCTAGTTTAATACAAGCATAATAATACATTGGAGTTGTAACTAAACCTAAATCTATAACATTAATACCTGTACTTAATATTCCTTGAATTAAAGAATTTGCTAGTTCTAAAGAAGAATATCTATTATCTCTTCCAACTACTGCACTACTTTTTCCAAGTCTCTTAACATAACTACCAAAACTTTTTCCAATAGTATATGCAACATCACTATTTAAATCAGTAGGATAAACACCTCTAATATCATATCCTCTAAAAATAAATTTATTTATTTTGTTTGTCAAGTTCATCTCTTGTCATCTCCACTCTTTCAGTAGTTGATTCAGATTCACAAATAAATCCTTTATCTTTATAATAATTCATTTGTGCAGGTGCAGCATGTTTATAATCGGCTAATTCTGGAATAGTAAATAAATTTTTATCAGAAAAATCCATAGTAAATTTATATCCATCAACAATTTTTTCATATTTGAACCCAGGAGACTCAATTGACATAAAATCTTCTGCTTCAGGAATAACTTCATCCTCTTTTAATTCAGCCCATGTATACTCAAATGTTGAAGATAATACTTCACCATCTTTGTATTTACTATATATTTTAGTATTAAAAAGTCTACCCCCTCTATATATACCTTTTCTACATTCTAAATTTAAATGAACAACATCTACTTCAACAATTTCTTTTGCTGGATCATAAAATACTACACGAAATATTGGAGGAACAAATATCATTAAAAAAGCAACTACCATAAAAATAACATAAACCATATCTGCCTTAGGATTAAATTTTAACCCATCTTTAATTATTTGATCTTCAGATAAAGTATCCTCTTCTATTCCATTTACTGCAAATTCATTTTTTTCATTTTCATTTTGTACTTGATTTTCATTCATAGAAATCACCCTCTATTCTATTATTTATATATTAAATATAACACATAAATAAACAAAAAAAAAGTTCTTAATGAACTTTTAATTTTTATTTATTATATTCTTTTAATAATTCAATTACTTTTCTCATTTCAAGATCATATTGAATCATTTCTAATCCACCAAATACCTTTAATAATTCTTCTTTATTCATATGGTATTTTTCTGCAAGAGTATCAGCTTCCTTATTTGCTTCTTCTTCAGATATTTCAACTTTTTCTTCTTTAGAAATTTCTTCAAGCATTAAACGATATAATACATGGTTATATGCTTCTTTTTCCATTTTTTCTCTTAAATCTTTTTCAGTTGTCTTAGTAAATGCATAATACATATCAAGTGAAGTTCCTTGCATTTTCAATTGTTCATCATATCTTTGAACTAATCTATCAATTTCTTCTTCAACCATTTCTTCTGGAATATCTACTTCAACATTTTTAGCAATTGCTTCTAATAATTCATCTACATATTTATTTTCAGCATCCATCTCTTTATGAGCTTTGATATCTTCTTCAATATGTTTATCTAGACTTTCTTTAGAATCAACACCATCAATTGCTAAATCTTCAAATAATTCTTTATCAAATTCTCTTTGAACTTTTTCTTTAATTTCATTTACTTTAACTTTAAATACTACTGGTGCACCTTTTAGTTTTTTAACTGGATAATCTTTAGGGAACTCTAAATTAATATCTTTTTCTTCACCATTCTTCATTCCAACTAATTGTTCTTCAAATCCAGGAATAAAAGTATTGCTTCCGATTTCTAATTCGTAATTTTCTGCTTTCCCACCTTCAAATGGAACTTCATCTTTAAATCCTTCAAAATCAATTATAGCAATATTTCCATTTTCTACAGCACCATCTTCTTTTACTCTAGTTTCAGTAAATCTTTCTAGAAGATGTCCTATTTCATGTTCAATTTCTTCTTTTGTAACTTTAACTTCTTCCGGTTTAACACCTAAACCTTTATATTTTTTAATTTTCATTTCAGGCTTAGTAATAATTTTGAATACAAATTCAATACCTTCATCATTAACATCTTTTACATCTAACTTAGGTTGTACAACAGGTACTAATCCAGATTCATCTAATGCTTTCTTATATGCATCTTCAATTACAAAATCAATTGCATTTTGATATAAACTTTCTTTACCAAATTTCTTTTCAAATATATCACGAGGAACTTTCCCCTTTCTAAAACCATCAACTGAAACAGTTTTAACTTTTTCTTTAAATGCTTTATCAAGAGCTTTTTGCCATTCAGTTCCTTCTATTTTAACAGTTACTTCTTTTACGTTTTTTTCTTTTGCCATAACTACCTCCACATTTCTTCTATATTATATAATATTAGTCAAATTTTAACAAGAAAAAAGTATTATAAGACTATACTTTAAATTAAAAAAGCAGTTAAACTGCTTATTTAATTTCTGTTATTTGAATTTTATATACTCCATTTGGACTATCAACTTCAACTATATCTCCAACTTTTCTATTAAGTAATGCCTTAGCGATTGGAGATTCATTTGAAATTTTACTCATAAATGGATCAGCCTCTTGGCTTCCAACTATTTTATATTCATCTATTTCATCATCATCAACATACTTAATTTCTACAGTTGAACCTAATCCAACTTTATCAGATGTTGTTTTTTCAATGATTTCATAGTTTTCTAACATTTTTTCAATTTTCTTTATTCTTCCTTCTAATTCAGCTTGGTCATTTTTAGCTGCATCATAGTCAGCATTTTCTGACAAATCACCTAAAGCTCTTGCTTCTTTAATAGCCTTTAAATTAGCAGGTCTTTTTACATTTATTAATTCACTAAGTTCTTTTTTTAACTCAGCTAACCCTTCCTCTGTTAATAGTGTTTTCTTTTCTCTCATGATAAAATCACCTCTTTTTTTCAAATCAAGCATAATAATAGCATAAATAGTATCTTCTGTCAATATTATTTTGTTAACACATTTCTAACATGCTAACAAAATAATCATCAGTCATACCTGCTATAAAATCAATCACTATTTTTTTATTATCATTTTTACTAATATATTCATCTGGCATATTATTAATGAATACTTTATATATTATGCTTTCCTTATTATTTGTTTCAATATCTTCTAAATATTTATAAAATAATTTATTAATTCCTTTTTCATAATATTCTAAATCTTCACTAGTATTAGCCTTATCATATATTTCTTTATAATTAAATTTTTTTAATTCATTAAGCGCATTAAACACTTCACTACTTAAGTTTATTGAATCTTTACCATAACTATTTTTTACAATATCGATTATTATATTATTAATTATATCTCTATTATTATCACCTAAAACATCCACAATGTTTTGAGGAATAGTTTTTCTATCTAACCTACCAAGCCTTATCGCATCTTCTATATCTCTACCAATATATGCAATTATATCTGATATTCTAACAACACAACCTTCTAGCGTCATTGGTCTTAACTTCTTTGCATAAGAAGAATCTAAAGATGACTTTTCATAATCTTCCAAAAATTCTTCCTTAGTCTTCTTCTTTGGCTTATAACAATTATTAATCATTTCACCATTATGACACATAATTCCATCTAACACTTGAATAGATAAATTATCATTATTTAATACTATAAAAGTTCTAACACTTTGTAAATTATGCATAAAAGGAATACCAAGTTCCTTCATCGAAATATCGTTCAGTATTTTTTCCCCTGTATGTCCTAAAGGAGTATGTCCAATATCATGCCCAAGTGCTATCGCTTCAATTAAATCTTCATTTAAATTTAAACATCTTCCTATTGTTCTAGCAACTTTGCTAACTAATTGAACATGTAAAACTCTCTTTGATACATTATCATTTTCAAAAAAAGAAAAAACCTGTGTCTTATCAATATATCTAGTATAAGAGGTACTATGAATAATAGTATCAATATCATGAAAAAAAGCAGGACGTATATCTTCTTTCTTTGGAAAAAGTCTTATTACATCTTCACTTTTAGTAGCATAACAAGATAAATTATCTTCTTTTTTTAATAAATCAGATTTTATTTTTGATAATATTTCCAATTAATCCACCTTCACTCTCATCATTGAATCCTTCTCAACAGGAATATCAAATTTTAACTTAATGATTTCCTCAGGATGTCTTGCTACTTCAATTCTCTCCATCTTTTCATTGTATACTTCATCTATTATAAAAGAATAAGTATTACCACTAGGAGTAAATATTTCAACATAATCTCCTTCTTTAAAATAATTTCTTTGTGTAAGTGTCAAAATCTTGTTTTCTTTATCGTAAGATATTATTTGTCCTAAAAAATCTTGATTAGATAACTCTTGTCTACCAGTATAATATTGATCATTATGATCAGCTTCTTTCAAATAATAATGAGTACTAGTCTCACGATTAGCAACACGTGATAATATCTTTTCTTCTCTATCAATTATTTCCTCAGTAAGATTTCCTTCATAATAGTTATCAATAATCTTTCTATAAGATGACATAACTGTAGCAAGATAATAAGGAGATCTCATTCTTCCTTCCACTTTAAGAGATTTTACACCAGCTTCTATTAATTTATCTATATGTCTTGCCATATTCAAGTCTTTAGTAGCCATTGTAAACTTTTTTTCATTATCCTCAATATCAAAAGCAAATCTACATATTTGAGCACAACCTCCACGGTTAGAATCCCTATTAGTAAAATAATTAGATAAACAACATCTACCACTATAAAAAGTACACATTGCGCCATGAATAAATACCTCAATATCTATTCCTGTCTCGTCATAAATTTCTTTTATCTCTTTAATAGACACTTCTCTAGCAAGAACTACTCGATCAATTCTTTCATTCTTCCAAAACTTAACTGATTCCAAATTAGTAGTAGACCCTTGAGTACTTAAATGAACTTCTACATCAAAATTATCTTTTATATATTTAATTATAAACGGATCACTTACTATAAAAGCATCTATTTTAGCATCTACTACCTGTTTTATAAAATCATAAACACCATTTAAATCTTCATTATGAAACACAATATTTAAAGTTAAATATACTTTTTTACCAAGAGAATGTGCAAAATCACAAGCTTCTTTTATTTCTTCAATACTAAAATTATTAGCATTTGCTCTTAAACTATATTCTTGTCCACCAATATATACAGCATCAGCACCATATAATAATGCAATCTTTAATCTTTCCAAGTCACCTGCTGGAGATAACAACTCAACTTTTTTAACCATTTTTCTTCACCTTATAAATAGTCTTTTGAAAGAAAAATCCTCTATAATCTCCAACTAAACTATCTATTTCCTTTACTAAATTAACATCCTTTGTATCAACTAGTTTTCTAAACAAATCTAAAACCTTAGAGAATAATTCTACATCAACACATTCATTTAAAACAACATAATCCAAAGAAACTAAAGGAATAATAATACTACCATTTAGTAATTTACCATAAAAAATACTATTTCCATTTTCTTCTTCACTTATCTTATATTCTTCATTATTGTTAGTAATCAAATATTCTGTTTTATTCATTTCCTTACCATTTGAAATAAAATAATTTTTTAATAAGTGACGTCTAGTATATGACATTAATGGATAACCAAAGACATTAGCAAAAAGCCCCATATGAGTCTTAGCCTTTATCTCTTTAATCTCATCTAAAGTAATCTCACCAGCTAAAAAACCATACTTAACACCTTTATCAAAATAATAATTACAAGTATCATAATTTGTTACCATATGTGTTTGATTCCATACTAAATCAATATTCAAATTAAGTCTTTGCTTAATATTTAATATTGATAAATCATAAAACAAAATTCCTTGTATATTAAATTTATCAAGCTCAATCAACTTTTCTTCTAAAGACTTTAATTCACCATTAAATATATTTTTATTAACTGCAACAAAAATATCAATATCTTTATATGTATCTCTTATATCTTTAATTTCATCTAATGTTAATTCCAAATTATAACCACTACAATAACCTTTTAAAGCAAAAATAAAGGCATCTGCCCCTATTTTTATATACTCATCAAGATTATTTAAACTATTAGGTACTACTGTTAATTTCATTAAATCACCCATTTTCTCTTCGTGAGGTAACTGCTATCCCATCACCTTTATCATAAAACTTAGTATGATATTCTTTTGAATTTTTTAAATATTCTATATAGTTTTTTATTTTACGAACCAAGGCACGTAAATTTTTACTTTTAATTTCAAATTCATCTTTTTCTACATACCCATGAAAACCAATATTATCAGTTATAAAATAACCATTATGTGATAAGTTTCTTTCAAAATGTTCAAAAAATTCGATATTTTTACCTTTAGCACCATCTAAAAATATTAAATCAAATTCACCATCCAAAACAACATCTAAAGCATCACTAAATATTAAAGTAACTCTATCTTCTAAATTAAACTTCTTAATATTCTTCAAAGCTTCTAAATATCTTTCTTCGTCACGTTCAATTGTAACAACTTTCAAGTTTGAATTAGTAAGTGCCATTCTAATAGCAGAATATCCAATAGCTGTTCCAACTTCCAAAACTTTTTCTATTTGATTTTTCATAATAAATGTAGTTAAAAATTCAATTCCTTCTTTTTGCATAATAGGAACATTATTTTCTTCTGCATATTCTTCCATTTCCCTTATCATCAAAGAGAGGTTTGTATCCATTATATCTACTCCTTAATTATCTTTCCCATTTTCCTTGAGCTCTTAATTCACGCTCTTTTTTCTGATGTTCTGCATATGTTTTAAAGAAATAAGTATTTCCCTGATTATCAGATAAGAAATATAAGTTCTCCGTATCTTTCGGATTAATTGCTGCATCTATCGCATTTTTTGAAGGAAGCGCAATAGGTCCAACCGGTAGCGATGTTAATTTATATGTATTATATGCATTAACGTTTGCAAGCATCTCACTATTTGCAATACCAACTTCATTAAAGTCCATACCCATTCCATAAAATGCAGTAGCACAACTACTCAAACTCATATTTACTTTAAGCCTATTATGAAAAACCGAAGAAATATCATAGAAATCTCTTGTTTTTCCTTCTTTTTCTATAATAGACGCAAGAGTTAAAATCTCATGAACAGAATAATTAGATGCCTTAATATCTACTACATATTCATCTAAAACATCTTCCATTCTATCTAACATCTTAGTTAATATTTCCTTAATAGAAACATCTTTATTATTAAAATAATAAGTATCTGGAAATAAATATCCTTCTAATGAATAATATAATTTTTCATTATTTACATCTTCTTTTATAAACCAATACTTTTCTTTTAATTCATTTAAGTAATCTTTATTATTTATAAGAGAAATAACATCATCATAACTATTATTAGTATTGTCTTTTATAAGTGTTGCAACTTCTCTTATATTTATACCTTCTTTAAAGGTAATTTTAATTTGATTAGGATTATATGAGTTTCCCTCTTCAAGTATAGAAATAATTTCTTTTAAATCCATACTTTTTGATAATCCATAAACTGATGCTTTAAAGTCACCAACTTCAAATAATTTAACATATATATTAAAAAATGTACTGCTCCTAATTAATTCTTTTTCTTCTAAAATTTCTCCAACTTTCCTTTTTGAAGTTCCACTAGGTATTAAAACCTCGATAATAGAATTATCATTTTCATCTACTGGCTTTATATTTGTATTATAAATATAACAAACAGAACCAATTGCTATTATCACAAGAACTAAAAAAGTAATTGCTATATTTCTAAATAATTTCATCTTTTTCTCAAAAAACGAGCATTATTGCTCGTCATTTCCTTCACTATCAGCAGCTTCTTCCATTTTCTTTTTAATTTCTTCTTGTAAAGTATTTAATATTGTTTCTATTACTTTCCACTCTTGTTCAGTAGTAATAGGCTCTAATTTTTGATTTTCTTGATTTGGATCATAAATAGAAGCATATACTTGTACATTTCCACTTTCATCCTTAGAATTATCTGTGTAAACTATATAACTCTTTTTTGTTTCTTCAGAATCAAATGTAAATAATACATCGCACATTATTTCCTCGCCTTGATCGTTTATCACTTTGAATGTATTTTCCATATTATTTTGATTTTCCATATTATCTTCTCCTTTTTATTTTTTTACTATATCTAAATACGATTGCAATATAATTGTCGCTGCTAAACTATCAACAACTTGTTTTCTTTTCTTTCTAGAAGTATCATTTTCTAAAAGAATATTAGTAGCAACTTTAGTAGTTAATCTCTCATCAACCAATATTACTTCCAATCCTAAAGCACTCTCCAACATATCTTTAAATTTGTATGATAATTCACCTTTAAACCCAATCGTATTGTTCATATTTTTAGGTAAACCTAATACAATCTTTTCGACTTTTTTTTCTAAAACAATTTCTTTTACTTCATTTACTAATCGTTCATATTCTTCGTTATGTCTTATAACTTTATAACTAGACGCAATAAATCCTGTTGGATCTGATAAAGAAACACCTAAAGTTCTACTTCCTAAATCTAATCCTAAATATCTCATATTTATAACTTACTAACATAATTTCTCAAAAGAACTTCTATAATAGTACTTCTTTCAATACTAGTCATCTTAGTTCTCGCATCATTATGCGAAGAAATATATCCTGGATCTCCACTCATTATATATCCAACAATTTGATTTATTTCATTATATCCCTTCTCCTTTAAAGAAGCACAAACCTCTTTCAAAGTAGAACTAACTAAGGAATCTTCAAATGCATCTATAGAATACATTGTAGTCTCTTCTATATCTTTACCTTTTAAAGATTCATTCACATTATCACCTCTATTACCTATAGAACAATTTTAGCATTAAATTGTTAACTAATCAACTAAATTTAACATAATTAAATGCAATAAATAACATTAATAATACATAAATAACTGACACAATTAAGCCATTTACTTTTTCAAAATTAGAACTCTTATATTTAACACCTAAACCAGTAGTAATTAAAACACCACCGATTAATCCACCAATATGAGCCCAATTGTCTATTGAGCCATTAGACATAAATCCAATAATTAAATTCAAAATAATTATAGGAATAATTTGACTTTTAATAACTCCACCTAGATATACTCTATAGTGATATCCAAAATAAAGCATAGCACCTAAAAGCCCAAATATTGCACCACTTGCACCAATTGACGCACTATTAGCATTAAGCACAATTGATAAAAGACTAGCAGCAAGTATACTAAACAAATAAATTATTATATATTTAGTTTTACCTAAAAAACTTTCAATTTGTGTACCAATAACATATAAAGAATACATATTACACAAAAAATGAAGAAAACCAACATGTAGAAAAGCACCAGTAAATAATCTATAAAATTCCTTATATACAACAACACCATAACCCCAAGTTGAAAAATTTTGTACAAAGGACTCATATTTATCAAAGAAAAACATTACTACAAACATAATAGCATTAATCAAAATAATACCATATGTTACTACCGGTGTCTTTGGTTTAAAAACTTCATCAACCTTAACAGCATCTTCCTTATTTTTCTTATTTATATCAGAAGTAATTTTCATAAATAACTGAAATCCTTCTTCAGAAAATTTCATTTTATTATTCATATCAGGAAAATACTCATCTAAAAATTTATATTTTTCTAAATCATTTTCATCATATAAAGATATACAATCTATATTTTTAACTTTTTCAATTTCTACATCGTCTTCTAAGTCAGTAAATATACTTAAAACATTCATTTTAAATGAAAAAGTTTTCTTTTTTATTTTCTTAACAACATGTCTTGTTTTAAATAAATCAAAATTAAGCTGTTCTTCATTGATAATATGATTAGATACAATTCTAATAATCTTATAATCACTATTCAAGTTCTCTAACCAAATTTCATCTTCTGCACCTTGAAGAATAATAGGATTATAATTCTTCTCAGTAATAAAATAATGAAGAAGTTTCATTGCTATTAAATTTTTTCTATCTAATGAATCTTGCAACGTTAATCTCTCCTTTTTAATTAATAACATTATACATTATAACATAAAATTAATAAAGAGGTGTAAAAATATGAAATATGTAATTTTTTTCATTTTTTTAATACTGCTACTCTTTACTAATATTTTTATAATAAAGGATTCATATAAATTTATCATTCCTATTTTTATGGTTAATCCAGCAATATATAAAATAATAAGCATTTTTCTATTATTTATATTAATGATAGCACTCTTTATTTATATAATAAAAAATCACTTTAAATTAGAATTAATTGGAACACGCCTAATAATAATATTAATAATAAATTATTTATTATATACTTGCTATAACATTTTTACTTTCATATTAATAAGTCCTTTTCTTTTATTTGCAACCAAACTATTTCATTTTATTTCAACTTTATATTTAAATGAAGAAATTGTGGCACAAAATAAGATAAGTGCAAATATACTAATTCCATATATAATATGGACCTTTTATTTAACACTTACCTCTATATCAATATTTTTTATAAATAATTGTTAATCAAGAGAATCTATATATTCTTGAAATTCAACAGGAACCTCTTTTTCAAAATAGATTTCTTCTTTTGTGATTGGATGAATAAACCTAATACTTTTAGAATGAAGAAATTGCCCAAAATCAGTAGTTTTTTTACTCTTACCATAAACAGGATCATTAACAATCGGATAATTAATATATTGCATATGAACTCTGATTTGATGAGTTCTACCAGTATCTAAAGTACATTCAATAAGAGTATTGTTGCTAAATCTTTTTAACACTCTAAAATGTGTTATAGCATCTTTTGAATTTTCAGCTGTAATCATCATTTTTTGTCTATTAACCTGATCTCTTCCAATTGGAGCATCAATAGTTGCAGTATCATGCTTAATAACACCATGTACCAAAGCCAAATATTTTCTTTCAACTTCTTTATTTTTTATCATTTCACTAAGAAGTTCATGTGTCTTATCATCTTTTGCAACTACCATAAGACCAGATGTATCTTTATCAATTCTATGAACTATTCCAGGACGAATATTACTCTCACCACTACTCAAATTAAATTTATACAAAAGAGCATTAACAAGAGTACCACTATAATTTCCAGCAGCAGGATGAACAACCATTCCACTCTTTTTATTTACTATAATTAAATAATCATCCTCATAAACAATATCAAGAGGAATATCTTCAGGTTCAACATTAATCTCATAATTCATTTCATCATTTATTTCAATATTATCATTTAAATGCAAAAGATAATTAGATGACACAACATTTCCATTAACCAAAACCTTTTCATCTTTTATAAGTTTTTGAATTTTACTTCTAGAAATATCCAACTTTTCGCTTAAATATAAATCAATTCTTTTTTTCTCTTCGTCTGCTATCAACTTTATCCCCTCCTATAAAACTATCTATAATTAAAAATATAACTGCAACAACAATTAATACATCAGCAATATTAAATATTGGAAAATAATAACCAAATATATTAAAACTAAAGAAATCTATTACAAATCTTCTTAACAATCTATCAATTAAATTCCCTATAATTCCACCTACTATAAATCCAAAAGATATAATATTTAACTTATTCATAGTAGAATTCTCATTAATATACTTTATAACAAAAAATAAAAATATTAAACTAACTATTGCAAGAATAAATGTATTATTTGAAAACATTCCCCAAGCAGCACCAGTATTTCTAATATATCTAATAGAAAAAAAATTAGGAACAATGGAAATATTTTCACCTAAATTCATTAAACAATCAACTAAAATCTTACTTATTTGATCAATTAAAACACCAATTATTGCAATTATATATACTAGTTTTTTCACACTATCACCAAAATTATTTTAACAAATAAATAATTCTTTATAAAGATATATTTACCAAAATAACATCTTCCCCAATTTTTTCAATACATTTCCAATTTATTTCAGTATCTATTTTTCCTTTTGTAAATGAAAAGAAATTCTTATTAGGATCAATAACTAAAGATTCAATTTCTCCAGTATTCTCATTTATCTTAGCATCAATTATATTTCCGATATTCTTTCCATCTTGAACATTAACAATATATTTAGTTTGTAAATCTGATAATCTCATAATTCCTCCCATTAAATTATACTTAATAGATAGAAAAGAATTACTACTTTAAATATTATATTTTCAGTTTTAATTCCATTTGTTTTTCTTTATCAATTCTAAACCCAATTCTTCTCAAATCAGAAAAAGGAATACTACTACCATTTTCTCTAAAGAAACAGCACGATTCATCAAATGTTGCACCATCTATTCTATCTCTAGATGGCGTTATAAAAATACAAGTTCCCTTAAAATTAGCACCATCTGCAACAATACCATTTAATTCTTGTCTTAAAAGAGGAACATTTTCTAAATCAGTATTTTTAAGAGTAAAACCAGTTTTACTATATTCAAGCAAATTAAGTCTTATATTAGAATTAGACAAATCCAATCCTTCAAGATTATAATGTGAAAAATCAATTCTTTCCAAATTTAGAAAAGGAATTAATCCCATTTTCTTAAAAAAATCATAATATTCAAAAAAGAAATCAGACTCGACTTTAGGTTTTAGTGAACACGCAACAACACTATCATAATCTAATCCAGAATCTCTTATACGCACTGCTTGCTTTACAACAGGATTATCTAAAAAATGCTCCTTAATTTTTCGATTTTGTAATATTTCTTCCTGTTTTTTCTTTTCATCTGCTTTTGTAGAATATGCAATCTTAACTATTTCATTTACAATATCAATATTTTCATAAAGAAAATTTAAATTTTGAGCCACTTCATCAGATAAAGGAATAGGAAGTCGATTAAGAACTACATTATTTTCTAAATCTATTTTATAAGTATCTCCATTCATATCAAAAACAACACTTACATGATTTTCATCATCTATTTCTATGTTATAATCCCTGTGTGAAAAGCTACTCTGCCATAAAGCACCATTTTCCAAAACACTTCTCAATGTACGAATAACCATTAAAGTACGTTTTTCTTGAGTAATAGGTAATAATTTATTTTGTTTACCTTCAACTTTTTCTTTTAAACTTGATTCAATCAAATCTAGCCAATCTAAACCTAGAAAAGATTTACATAAATCTAGTAATTTTCTCTTAACACAAGAAAGTGCAAATAATTCCGAATACTTTAAAACACCTTCACCATTAATATATAACTTATCACTAAAATAGTTTTCTTTAATACCACCAAGTACTCTTCTAATAAAATCTTCCAAAACATAAATATTATTATAATTATTTGGAACATTAAATTCTCTTAAACCACAATCTCCCATGCTAAATACATATTCAGCACCAGTATTCATATAAGAATATAAAACAAAACGTTCTTGGGGAAAAATAATTTTTTTTACTTCACAACCAGACAAGGCATTACATCTAATTCCTTTGACTCTAGTTTTTAAAGAACTTAAATCAAGTACTCCACCATTAATGTCATCTTGATAAATCTTTTCTATAATAGTTCCATCCTGATTATATTTCATCATATCACTCATTTCTAGTTGGTGATTATACCACAAAAAATCGAAATTATCAATATTAAGACATAATAAAAACCTATAATTTATAGGTTCTTATTTCCAGCATTTTTTCTAAGTATATTAATACTTTCTTCAAAATCATCACTTGATGTAACATAACTTCCACTAACAATTATATCAACGAAATCAAGTCTCTTAGCTATTTCAGCATTAATTCCACCATCTACACTTATTTTAGCTTTAGATTTTTTACTGACAATCATCTTTTTAACTTTAAGTATTTTCTTAATAGTATCATCAATAAAAGTTTGACCACCCAGTCCAGGATGAACACTCATTATCAATACTAAATCTATCTTTGAAATATAAGGAAGCAAAATAGAAATATCAGTATCAGGATTTATAGCAAGACCACATTTAATCCCATATTGTTTTATTAAATCTAAATATTTATCAACTTTCTCAAGTTCTGCATGAATAGTTATATATTCCGTATTAAGTGATGCATAATAATTTATATTCTTTAATGGATTTTTTTCCATCAAGTGAACATCAAGACGCTTTCCTATCTGATTAGAAAGCTTCGATAACTTTTTATATGGATTATGTTTCTTTTTAACAAACTTTCCATCCATAACATCTACATGTATATAATCAGCATTAGTTCTAGCTAATTTTAATAAATCTTTTTCTTCATTTTTACTACTTAAAAACGATACAGATATTCTTTTCATAATACCTCCTAAGAATACTTATCTTTATTTAAAAATTTAATGTAATTTTCATATCGTGAAGAAAGTATTCCACCGTTTAAAACAGCCTCTTTTACCTTACAATCACATGCACCCTCATTAGTATGAGTACAATCTTTATATTTACATTCATATTCACCAAATTCAACAAAAGATTTTCTTATATCATCATTATCTATATTTGTTAAATCAATACTAGAAAAACCAGGCGTATCTACTAACTTTCCATCAAAAAGATTAACTAATTCAACACATCTAGTAGTATGTTTTCCCCTTCCTAATGCCATAGATACTTCACCAACATCAAAATTTAAATTCCTATCAAGCTTATTAAAAAGACTAGACTTCCCAGCACCAGTCTGGCCTGTAAATACAGTAGTTTTATCCTTGAATATTTTCTTAATCTTCTCAATCTCACTATTATAAAAAACATCATACCCAATAGATTGATAATAATCTATTATAGGTCTAGTCTCATCTTTTTCAGAGTCAGAAAGCAAATCTTCTTTAGTAATACATATAATTGGTTTTATATTATTTACTTCCATTATTAAGATAAGCTTATCAAGTAAATTAGTTGAAAAATCAGGAGTTTTAAGACTTGTCACAATTAGGCCTTGATCTATATTTGCAACTTGTGGTCTTACAAGAACATTTTTTCTTGGTAATATTTCTAATATGTAATTATCTTTTTCATTTATAACACAATAGTCCCCCACAACAGGAGTTATCTTTTTATTACGAAAATTCCCCCTACTGTGGCATTGATAAATTACACCATCACAACTAACAAAATATAAATTACTTATAATCTTAATTATTTGACCTTTCATAAAACTCCCCCACATTATTCATTTTCATTAGAATCAGTATTATTAGTAGTATCATTATTAGAATTATTATCTTCTACTTCTTCTTTCTCTGTTTCATCTTCACTAGGTTGAATCACTTCAGGTAAAACAGTTACTCTTATATTAAATGATGCTCCCTCAACAATTCTTCCAGTTCTTGACTGACTAATAATTGTACCTTCTGGAAATTCTGTAGAAGGAACTTTTATAATATCTAAATTTAAATTATATTTATTAGCAAACTCTTGTATTTCTTCAATAGTCCATCCTTCCGAAACAAAATCAGGATATTGCTCATAAACATCAGGAATATAAAGAATTATCTCTGTTGGATTATCTTCCGAAACAATAATTTCAGTTCCTTTTGCTAAACTTTGTCCAACAATTGCCTGTAAATCCATGTCATCAGTTATTTCAACATCTTTCTTTTCAACAACAACTTTCATCTTATAAAGTTTTTCTAAAGTTGTTTGAACAGTAAGATAATTTTTTCCAGTGTAGTCTTCAATAATATAAGTATCATTTTTTCCAAGTGACTCACACACTTTAACAGTTGTACCTTCAGGTCTCAAAGAACCAATTTTAGGCTCAGTTCTAATTACCTTACCAGCAGGTACTGTCTCACTATACTCTTGACACACTTCATCAGATATCTTAAACCCTTCACTAACTAGTGCTTTTTCTGCTTGTAATAAAGTTAAATCACTTACATCAGGAATCTTAATATCATCAGAACCTTTGAAAGTTGGATATAAAATAACAACTAATCCAACAATACCTGCTAAGAAAATAATAACTAAAATCCAAATAATAACATTAAATCCAGTACTTTTTTCTTCTTCAGTTATCTGTTTTGCAACAGGTTCTTCTTTTTCTTCTTTATCATTTTTCTCTTCTTGTAAAGATATCTCTTTCTCTTCTATATCATGCTCAGGAAATTTATATTCATACTTAGGTTGATTTAAATTTTCTTCATTTAATGCTACCTTCAAATCATTATACATTTCCTTAACATCATTGTATCTATTTTTAGGATTCTTTGCTGTTGACTTAAGCACAATATTCTCAATACTTTGTGGCAAATTCGGATTAATTTTTCTTACACTTGGAATATCATCTTTCATATGTTTAAGGGCTATTTCAACAGCATTATCACCTTTAAAAGGAAGCTTTCCCGTAATAAGCTCAAAAAACATAATTCCCATTGAATAAATATCAGATTTTATTGTAGAACCTTTACCACTTGCTTGTTCAGGCGGAAGATAATGAACAGATCCCATTACAGAATTAGTTTGTGTTAATTGAGTAGAATTAAGCGCCATAGCTATTCCAAAATCTGTAATTTTAATAGCACCGTCATCTGCAATCATAATATTTTGCGGTTTCAAATCTCTATGGATTATATAACTATCATGTGCATGAGCAATACCATCTGTTAATTGAAGCATTATATCAATTACTTCAGAAGTAGTTAAATTACCTCTTTTCTTAAGAAGTTGTTTTAACGTTCTTCCCTCAACATACTCCATTACAATGTAATATGTACCGTTATCTTCACCAACATCATACATCTCAACTATATTTGGATGTGATAGTGACGAAGCAGCAATTGCTTCTCTTTGAAATCTTCTAATAAACTTCTCATCATTAGCAAGATCCCCTCTTAAAACTTTTATTGCTACTTTTCTATTAAGAATAATATCATATGCTAAATAAACATTAGCCATACCACCTTCGCCAATACTTTTTACAATCTCGTAGCGATCATTAATTTTTTGCCCCTTTGTTATCAATCTTAATCACCACTTTCCACAAAATCCATATATGCTATAGATATATTATCATTACCCCCGCGGTTATTACTCTTTCTTATAAGACGAATAACTTTATCTTCTATCCCTGAATCACTTAATAAAACTTTCTCTATTTGATCATAATCTAACATAGTAGTAAGTCCATCACTACATAAAAGTATTGAAGAAATATCCATATCACAATCAAAAATATCAATATCGATTGGATCATTTGCACCAAGCGCCTTCATCAATACATTTTTCTTTGGATGATCTTTTGCTTCTTCTTCTGTTAATTCACCAGCTTTAAGTAATAAATTAACTAATGTATGGTCATATGTAACCTTATGAAGCTTATCATTCTTTACAACAAAACCAGATGAATCTCCAATATTTCCAATTAAAACATAATCTTTAGTAACTAAAGCCACTACCAAAGTTGTCCCCATCCCCTTACTTTCAGGATGTTCATCAACATAATTGAATATAAGCTCGTTTACTTCTGTTGCCATTTCTCTAAGCCAATTAACGGCCTTTGACTTTTCCATATTGCAAAAAGACTCATTAAAGCATTTACTAATATGAGTTATTGTTATTGACGATGCAACCTCACCAGCAGAATGACCTCCCATTCCATCAGCAACAGCCATCAAATAATCACCACTTTGATTTTTTGTAATAATAACACTATCTTCATTGTGTGATCTAACTTTTCCAGCGTCTGTTAAATAAAATGTTTTCATAAATCCTCCCTCTTGCTTCTTAATTGTCCACAAGCAGCACTAATATTAGTTCCAAATTCTCTTCTTATTGTTACATTCATATTATTCTTTTTTATTATATCATAAAATTTCATAATACTATCTTTTTTACTTCTTTTATATTCAATATTATTAGTTTCATTATAAGGAATTAAATTAACATAACAATTTAATCCTCTAAGAAGCCTAACAAGTTCATTAGCACAATCAACCGTATCATTAATTCCTTGTAACATAATATATTCAAAAGTTATTCTTCTATTTGTTTTTTTATAATAAATTTTTAAGGCATCTATTACCTTTTCTATAGGATATGCTTTATTTATAGGCATTATCTTATTTCTAATTTCATTATTAGGAGCATGTAAACTTATTGCCAAATTAACTTGATAAGGAAAATCAGCAAATTCAAGTATCTTAGGAACCAGTCCAGAAGTAGATACTGTTATATGTCTACTACCAATACTTAACCCCTTAGGATGATTAATTATTTTAATAAAATCAGTAACATTTTTATAATTATCGAAAGGTTCACCAATTCCCATTATAACGACATGACTAATTCTTGTCTTGATATCTTCTTCTACCATCAAAATTTGTAAAACCATCTCGTAACTAGATAAATCCCTTACTTTCTTAAGTCTTCCACTCTCACAAAACTTGCATCCCATATTACAGCCAACTTGACTTGAAATACAAATACTAGTTCCATAATCATGTCTCATTAAAACACTTTCAACACACGAACCATCCTCTAAGTCAAATAAATATTTATTAACTTCAATATCTCTTTCTACTTTTGCTAAATTTAATTTATCTAAACGAAAATCTTCTTTAAGCCTCTCAATTACAGTCTTTTTCATATCCGTAATTTCATCAAAACTTTTTATTCTTTTTTCATAAAGCCAAGTAAATAACTGAACAGCTTTAAACTTTTTCTCTCCAATGGATAAAAAGTACCCTTCTAAATCTTCAATTGTTAATCCATATATATTTCTCATAAAATCCACTTCCACTAATAACATTATTATATCATGTAGCAATTTTCCTGCAAAAAAAAAGAAACGAGTTTACGTTTCTTTACAGCAATATTATAAATTACCAGGAATTAATCTCCTAATTTTTTCATCTTCACGAGAATCTTCAAGTGCATCACGATAAGTAGATTCTATAGCTCTAACACTTAAATTAGGAAAACCATACTGATTTTTCTTTTTAAATTCTTGATATAAACTTTCAATTTCTTCCGGTGGTAATAAAGAGATAAATGGCCTTAAAATAACCGATAGCTCAAATCTAGTTTCTTCTATTTCTGAATCATCTTTTCCTACAAAATGATTTTCTACACCAAAAACACGTTTTTTTACTGCATTTTGTTTTCTCCTAATATATTCCTCAACCGGAATTTCTAAAAATCTAGCCATTATCTCATCATCATCTATTAAATATGCATCAACATTATTTCCAAGTCCAAAATACCATTGTTCTAAATCTCCACTTTTAGATATAATATTATTTTTAAAATCTATTAGCATCATACGTTTTTGTTCATCAGTTTCAGTACCAATTTTCTTATCTATCAAAGATATCCTTTTTCTATCACCAAGAAGTAAATATATAACTTCTATTAAATTATCTATTTTCTTCTCATTAATTAAATTACAAATATCTCTAGATAAGGAATATTCATTACCAGCAAATTGATTAACAGAATTTGCAAGTAACACATCATATTGTAACGAGCAATCTTTTTCTAATCTTTTCTTTATTCTAAATGCTCCATTTTGCATTCCGCCACAATTTTCAAGACAAAACATAATATTATCATATAAAATTGGATTTTCAAGAATCTCCTCACTTACTTCTTTTTCCGTATCCAATTTAATTCTAATATCTCTTAATGCTCTTTGATATTCTCTAGAATCTCTTCCATACATTACTTCAGCATTAATTAATTCATTATATGACTTGCAAATCATCTCTGAAATAGTAATCCAACTTTCTAATTTTTGCATTTGTTCTTGACTTAACATTTTAACCCCTCCAAATTATTAACATCAAATATTTTATTTTTTCTTTTTAAAGTCATTTTCTTCACTACTTAACATAGACAAAACATTTAAAACACCAGGCAACGAGCATCTTTCTTCACCACAAAATTCTACAATGCCAGCTTTAATTTCTTCTTTTTCAGAAGTACTTAACATTCTTGATAAAGCACCAATATTCATTTCTAAAGCTTCACAATCGATATACTCTTTTCCACTTAATACAACTTGTAAATAACCATAAACATTCTTTGCCATATCAGCTACTACAAAACCTTTAATATCTGTTTTATATTGCTCTAAAGAAATTCCTAACATTTTAGCCATTTCTTCATCATTTTCCAACAACATAAAATCTCTATCTTTTTTTCCACTTAAATACCATTGTTCTAAAGATCTATTATGGGCCAAAATATGTGCTTTACTAAAAATCAATAATTCTCTTTTATCAATATCTTTTTCATGCTCTAATTCATTATCAATAAATTCAACCATACTTTTATCTCGTAAATTAGAAAAAACTACTTCCTCAGTATTTCCTCTTACATATTCATAATTTTCACATCTAATAGTGCTATCATATGTACCAAGAACACTGTTAGAATCTCTTAAAACAATTCTTTCAAATCCTAAAGATGAATCATTTATATAAGAAATTGCTTCTTGATAAATTAAAGGGTCACCCTTAAATTTCTTTAAAATATCATCTTCCATTTCTACACATGTTTCTATATATTCTCTTCTCTTTTGATATTCTACAGACTCTTTACCATATAAAAATTCATCACGACACAAAAGATTATAAAGAGATAATATATCCTTAGATATTTTTCTTAAATATCTCAAATCATCAGTTTGTTTATTAGTAAAATCCAACATAAAAATCCCCCTTTTTACTAGACTTCCAAGTTGTGCTACATTATACCACAAAATTTAAAAAAATGCAAGAAAAAAGCCTAGTACAATACTAAGCCAATATATTATTTCTTAAATTTATACATAATTCTTAAAGTATTTAAAATTGTTATTAAAGTAACACCAGTATCAGCAAAAACAGCAAACCACATAGAAATAGAACCTAAAACACTAAGCAATAAGATTGATAATTTTACACCAATTGCAAAAATTAAATTTTCTTTAATAATCTTATTAGTATATTTAGAAATCCTAATCATCAAAGGAATCTTCTTTAAATCATCATTAACAATTACTATATCTGATGCTTCAATTGCTGCTTCAGTTCCAATATTCCCCATTGAAATTCCAATATCTGCTCGTTTCAATGTAGGTGCATCATTAATACCATCACCAACAAATATAACAACATCACCATTCTTCTTAACTTCTTCATATCGCGCATATTTATCAGTAGGTAACATTTCATATTCAACTTCATCAAGAGATAACTTTTTACTAAGTTCTAAAGCATTTTTCTTCTTATCACCAGTGAACATATATGTTCTAATATTTATATCTTTTAATTCATTAATAACGTCAACTGATTCTTTCTTTATACCATCATCCAATGTTATAGATGCAACATGATGCCCATTAATATTAACATGTAAACTTGCATTATAATCACAATTACAAATCTTACTATTTCCAACTTTTATTTTATAGTCATTAACTGAATAAGATATTCCCCCACCTGATATTTCTTTATAGTTTTTAACATCACTATTATCAATATCATTATTACCTAAATTAATAATTGCATCTGCTATCGGATGATTTGAATTCATCTCACCCTTAATTAATAACTCAGTTAACATCTCTAAAGAATACTTATCATCAATTATTTCTATATTTGATATATTAAAACTACCATTTGTAAGTGTACCTGTCTTATCAAAAATTATCTTATTTGTTTTACTTAAATTATCTAAATAATTACTACCCTTTATCAAAATACCATTTTTAGAAGATACACCAATACCAGTAAAATATGAAAGTGGAACTGATATGGCAATCGCACATGGACAAGAAATAACTAAAAAAGTTAATGCTCTATAAAAGCTTTCTTCATAATTAACATTACTTATAATTGGCAACAAAACACATACCAAAATTGCTAGCAATAATATCAATGGAGTATAAACTTTACTTAATTTAGATACCGTCGTTTCTATATTTGCTTTTTTATCAGTTGCATCTTCAATAAGTGATAATATTCTAGAAACAGTGGAATCTTCATATTTTTTAGTTACTATTACTTCAATTACTTCACCCTTATTTATTGTACCTGATAAAATTTCATCCTTTACCCTTACTTTGATAAGCTCACTTTCACCAGTTAACATTGAATAATCTATAAGTGATTCACCATTTTTTATAACACCGTCTACAGGAATTCTACTTCCCTTTTTTACAATAATAATATCATTTTCTATCAAAGACTCTACTTCCGTTTTAACAACTTTATCCCCAACCTTTTTATAAGCAAACTTCTCTTTTAAATCAATTAAATCCTCAACAGATCCTCTAGTATTATTAATTGCTTTCTCTTCTAAAATTTTTCCTAACAAATAAAGAGAAACAACCATAATGCCTTCAAAATTTTCACCAATTATATAAGCACCAACACAAGATATAACAATAAGCAAATTTTCATTAATTGTTTTATTCTTAATTATCATTGATACTGCATTCATAAAAGGCTTATATAAAAGAATAAGATAAGAAAATAAAATAAATATCTCACTTAAAATATTATTATTTAGAAAAACTCCTAAAACACCAAATAAAAAACCAATTAACAATATAACAAAATGATATTCTTTATTCTTATTTTTATTTGAATTATCAGAAACACTAACCTTTGAATCAATTTTAGAAATAACTGAATTCAATTCCTTTAATGAAATATCACTTTCTGCATCAAACGATAACTTTAACGTAGAAAAATTAACTATAACATTTTTTAATCTATTATCTTTACTTAATTCATCTTCTATCTTTTTAGCACAATGTGCACAATCTAAATTGTTAATACTATACTTATATCTTTTCATATCAATTTTCTACATAAGTCCATAACTTCATCAATGGAATTATACCTTTCATTTTTTATATCATCTACCATACAAGTTTTCATATGATTTACCAAAATCTCTTGTCCTAAAGACTTTAAAGCTTTGTCAACTGCAGATATTTGAATTAAAATATCACTGCAATGACGATCATCATCTATCATCTTATTTATGCCATTTACTTGACCAATAATTATATTAAGTCTCTTCTTATAATTATTTTTATCATCATCACAACGAATTACTAACTTATCACTCATTAACATCACCTAATATCATTATATACCCCCAAGGGGTATTGTCAATAAAAAAAATAAAAGACATTTACTTATGCCCTGTATATAGTAATCTTTTAACATATTTTTCTTTAATCAATGGTTCACCATTAAAATTAATATCACCACAATGCTCTTTTTCAAAATATGTTAACAAATCATTTATTCTTCTAATATTTTCTAAATCTAATCTTCTTCTAATATTCTGATCTATCATTTCCGAAGTAATTAAATAAAATAATTCATAATCTTTTTCTTCAATAATATGTAAATATGGATGTGATGTAAAACTATTTAAAACAGCCCCATTATCAATTGTTTTAGGTCCACCTTCACGCCTAGGAATTATCAAATGATGAAAACTTGCATGTTCTTTATCAAGC
>JAGALD010000045.1 GCA_017625395.1 Bacilli bacterium
AACAGGTATGGCTATAGGAATAATAATAATTATATTAGGATTATATATGATAATAGGAATTAATAAAGTCAAACAATATGAATATAAAGAGAGTAGATAAAAATCTACTCTTTTGTGTTATAATAAAAAAAGATAAAGGCTGTGATAAAAATGAAATTTGAAGAATATTATGTATCCAACCAAGATGGAAAAAGTAATTGAATTATAAGAACTTTCTGTAAATTATTTGGTGAAAGATATGATAATGTTTATAATGATTTATGTTTAATTGCTAAAGAGTTAAAAACGGATTCATTTAATGATATTCCAGTATTTGAAGAATATATGAAAAGGCATAATACTTTTTTGATTGATTACGAAAGTGACATCAAATTAAATGATTTAAACTTAGAAAAAGGAAAATATGCAGTCTTCTGTTGGGATAAAAAGGATTTTTATCATATGGTATCAATTATAGATAACATCTTATACGATAAAGATGATAAAAGCTTAGAATTGTATACAATTACAATATATAAAACAAAGGTAGATTAATTTCTATCTTTTTATTTTGCAAGATAAGTTAAATAAGTTATAATATATATAATAGGTGATGTTATGAAAAGTAAGAATAAAATAATTATAGGCATTATTACAATAATTGTAATATTAATAATTAGTTGTGGAACTATCTTTATGTTTAATAGACCAAACAACTCTAATAGTTCGGAAGATAAAGATCAGGTTACAAACGTAGATAATAAAGTAACTGATATTGTAGTTCCTTATGAAAAAATAGTATTAAAATTAAATACTACATATACTTTAAAAGTATCAGTTTTACCTGCTAATATTAATAATGATGTTTCATATGGAATAAAAGACAACAACATAGCCTCAATAGATGAAAATGGGAAAATAATGGCACTAGGTGTAGGTAAAACAACTTTAACCATAAGTAGTGGGGAGATAACCAAAACATGCACAATAGAAATTGTAGAAGAAGGTAATTCTCCTAAATCTATGATGATAGAAGAACCAACTTCTAAAATTAATATTGGAGATGTAGAAATACTTAAGGTTAATCTAGATAATGAAAAAGCAATAACTCCAGATATATCTTGGTCTTCATCAAATGAGAAAATAGTAACAGTAGATGAAAAAGGTATGATTAATGTTAAAGCAAAAGGAGAAGTATATATAACTGCAACAACAAAAGACGGAGTATCTTGTTCTATTAAACTTGAAATAGATGATAATTCATCTAATGAAGAAGTAAAAGATGATCAAAAAGAAGAAGACAAAAAAGAAGAAAATAAAGAAGAAGATGAAACTAAAGAAGAAATTAAGGAAGATTTAGAGGATAAAAAAGAAGAAACAACCGATAAAAAAGAAGAGGATTCGTCTATTGCGCAATGTAGTTATAAAGACGAAATATTAACTTATGTAGGAAAATCAAGCGAACCATTATCAAACTGTAAAAATGTAACATATAAATCTTCAAATGAAAATGTTGTATCAGTTACTAAAGACGGTGTTATTACTCCAAAGAAAATTGGAACAGCAATTATAACTGCAACTTTAAATGGAGAAAAGAAAGAAATTAATGTTTATGTTGATCATGAAAAAATTGTAAAAGGAAATAACACATTAGTCTTATACAATGTAGTAGATGCAGAATCACTTAGCACTGATTATAAAGTTTATGTTAAATTACCAGAGGAAACAACATACCACGAAATACAAGTGTTTAAAGCACAAGTTTCTTATACCGATTTAAAAGAAAATTGGCACAGTACATATACATCATACGCAAACTTTGATTTTAAAGGAACTGTAAATGTTAAAGTAGTACCTAAATCTAATTTTTCTAATTATAGATTAAGAGGTAATATTTATTCTCAAAATTCTAAAAAGAATAATAATGAAATATTATTTAATCTAACAAATTATGGCGTTATATCATTAGAAACAAAAACAAGTACAACTGATTATAATACGGGAACAAATCTGCAAATATTTGCTAACACACTAGATACAAATTTTGAAAAAATAAATTTAAATGATGAAAACACAATATATATTGGTCCTGGAGAACACAAATGTGTAAATGGAATTTGTAATTATGCTATAGATAAAGAAATACTAAAAGAAAAAAGAAAGAATAGTACTAGTTCTGAAAGTTATCCTGCTGCAATTAATTTAAACTCAAACTCAAAGCTTTATATTTCAGGTAGTGCAGTAGTGCATTCGCAAGTAACACTAGATAAATGGAATGACAGTACAAGAAAAGGTACTAAAATTACAAATGTAAATATATTAGGAAGAGGTACATTAGATACAAGTGATTTAATTAGTTCTAGTATTAATAGTAACAAAATAACATTTACTGACTCAAACGTTACAGCAGGGTTAATTAGAATTATTTATTCTGATAATGTTAAAATAGATGGAATAATATTAAAAAATTCTACAGCGTACAATCTATATTTAAAAGATAGTAATAATATAGAAATTAGTAATTTAAAAGTTATTTCAGCAGGAAAATATACAGATGGAATACATATTTTATCATCAAGAAATATAAATGCTAATAATATATTTATTAGGACAGGTGATGATTCTATTGCAGTATATGCATCCCGTGGAAGTGGCGGTTTTAAAAGCGGATCTTTTGTAGGATTAAATGGTGATACTCTAAATTTAAAATTTAATAATTTGTTATTATGGAATGATAACGGAAGAAGTATTTTTATTGGTGGACATGGTAACTATGATTCTACCTTTGGAGTAGGAAATAAAATTTCAGAAGTAGAATTTACTAAAGTAAAAGTATTAGAAAGTAATAAAAGAATTGACCATGAAGGTGCCTTAACCGTTGGATCAGCAGATAATAATTACGTTAGTAATATCACATTTAATGATGTAGAAGTTGATCATTTAATGGAAGGAAACTTTATAACTATAAAAAACTACTGTTCTAATTATTCGAAAGAAACATATGCAAATACAAAAGCAAATAA
>JAGALD010000046.1 GCA_017625395.1 Bacilli bacterium
ACTGATGCAATATTATATTTGATGAATAAATATGATTATAAATATGAAGTTGCTAAAAATTATATAGATAATATGTATTATTTAATAAATGATAATTATAAGAATGATAAGTTAGTTTTTCTTAATAATTTAAAAAAAGAATTAATTAGTAATAAATTAATAAAAACTGACTTGTTATTTACAAATTTTATAAAAAATAAACATGCTATTGTATTTGGGTATGATTATGTAAATAAATTTAATAATAGAATTTTATCTTTGTTTTCTAGTTTTGAAATAATTAAGAATAGTGATTCTTCTTTCAAAAAAATAGTTTATGAGTTTGAAACTTTGGAAGAAGAAATAATGTTTGTTCTTTATAAAGTTATTTCTTTAGTTAATGATGGTATTGATTTAAATAAGATAAAACTTGTTAATGTTGACTCTTCATATAATAATGAGTTAGTTAAATTATTTGATATGCATAATATACCTATTGATATTGATAAGACGTCGAGTATAAGTAATACGATATTTGTAAAAGATGCAATGAGAAAATTAAGTGAAGTTAAATCGTTTTCTTTAGTAGTTGAATATTTAAAAGAAAAATATGATTTAACTGTTGATGGTAATTCTTTATTATATAGTAGATTAATTAATATATTTAATAAATATGTAGATTATGATTTTAAATTTGAAAAGATTATTGAAGCGATTGAATATGATTTAAAAAATACAAATATTAATAAGAATAATTTGAAAAATTATGTAAGAATTTCTAATTTAAATAATAATTATTTTGATGATGATGAATATGTTTTTCTTCTTGGATTTAATCAAGGAGTTATTCCTAAGATTTATAAGAATGAAGAATATATTACTGATGATATGAAAGATGAAGTTGATATAGAGAAAGTATCAGAGTTAAATAAGTTTGAAAGAACTTGTGTTGTGTCTAATATAGGGGCTATTAAAAATATTGTTATAACATATAAATTAAGGCATAAAGAAAATGAATTTTATCCATCAAATTTAATAAATAATGGATGTTTTGAAAAAGTAACTGATATTAATGATTCTTTAGTTTCATATTCTAAAGATTATTCTGAGATAATGCTTGCTAGTATGATTGATGATTTTATAAAATACGGTGAGAAGAGTGATGATTTATCTGTTTATTTTAATACGTTAGATATTTCTTATCTATCATATGATAATAAATATAGTGGAATAGACTCTGATAAATTAAAAGATTATTTGAATAAAAAGTTAGTTTTATCTTATAGCAATATTGATACTTTTTATAAATGCCAGTTTAGATATTATTTGGATAATATATTAAAAGTAAATAAGTATGAAGAAACATTTAATACTTTTGTTGGTTCGCTTTTTCATTTTGTTTTATCGAAAATATATAAAGATAATTTTGATATGGATAAAGAATATGATTATTATATAAAAGATAAGACTTTTAATAAAAAGGAAGAATTTTTCTTAATGAAATTAAAAAAAGAATTAAAAATCATATGTAATCGTCTTCAAGACTTTAATAAAGTAACAGGTCTTACTAATGTTTTTACTGAAAAAGTAATAAGTATAGATAAATCAACTGATGTTAGTGTTATTTTTAAGGGTATAGTAGATAAAATTATGTATAAGAATTACGATGGTAAAGATTTGGTTGCTATAATTGATTATAAGACTGGAAATACTGATATTGATATATATAATGCTAAATATGGTATTGGAATGCAACTTATTATTTATTTATATTTAATTAGTAAAAGTGGTTTGTTTGAAAATTATTCTTTTGTAGGTTTTTATTTACAAAAAATATTAAATGGTGAAGTTAATATTGAAAGAGGTAGATCTTATTTAGATATTAAGAACAGTAATTTGAAATTATATGGGTATTCTACTGAAGATACTTTATCTCTTGAGAGGTTTGATGAAACTTATGAGAATAGTGAATATATTTCAGGAATGAAATATGGTAAGAATGGTTTTTATAGATATTCTAAGGTTCTTAGTGATGAAAATATGTCTTCTTTGATTGACTTAGTTGATAAAAAGATTGAGTTTGCTCGTGATGAAATTCTTAATGCAAAATTTGATATTTCTCCTAAAAAGCTTAGTACTGATAAGGATATTACTGGGTGTAAATTTTGTCATTATAAAGATATCTGTTTTAGAAAAAATGACGATGTTGTTAATTTAGAAAAATGTAATGACTTGAGTTTTTTAAGTGAAGAGGGTGATGTAAATGCCTAGATGGACTGAAGAACAGCAGTTAGCAATTGATAAGGAGAATACCAATATTATTGTGTCAGCTGGTGCAGGTAGTGGTAAGACTGCTGTACTTACTGCAAGAGTTATGAGAAAGTTAAAAGAAGGTGTTCATATAAATGAACTTTTGATATTAACTTTTACTAATAAGGCGGCTTTTGAAATGAAAGAACGTATTAGAAAAGCTATATCAAAAGAAGAATCTTTATTAAATGAATTAGATTACTTAGATAGTAGTTATATTACGACATTTGATTCTTTTGCTTTATCTATGGTTAAGAAATATTATTATTTATTAAATGTTAGTAAGAATGTTGGTATTGCAGATTCTTCAATTATTTATTTAGAAAAGAAAAGGGCAATTGATGATATTTTTGATGAATTTTATAATGTAGAAAATCCTTCATTTATAAAATTGATTGATGATTTAACTATAAAAGATGATAAAGAAATAAAAAAATATATTTTAGATATTAATAATAAGTTAGATTTAAAATTTGATAAAGAAGAATATATTAATAGGTATATTGATAAGTTTTTTAGTAATGAAAATATAGAGTCAATTATTAATAATTATATTGATGTTATTATGACTAAAATAAAAAAGGTTGATTCCTTACTTACAGAATTAAGTGATTTTGTAGATGCTGATTATTTTATTCAAGTAAATGAAATTCTTTCTTCTTTTTTATCTAGTTCTTCTTATGACGAAATAAGAAGACATATTGAAGGTATTAAACTTCCAAATCTTCCACGTGGGTCTTTGGATGAGGCTAAAAATATAAAGAAGAAAATATCTGATACATTAGATGATATAGAATCTATGGTAAGGTTTGATAGTGTTTTAGAGATTAGTGAGTCAATAAGCTCTACTAAACCTTATATAGAAGCTATTCTTAGTGTAATTAGAAAATTAGATGAAAGAATTAATTCTTATAAAACTAAAAATAATATTTATGAATTTACTGATATTAGTAAAATGGCTATTAGGGTTTTAAAGGAAAATCCTGTTGTTAAGGATGAACTTAAATATTTCTTTAAAGAGATAATGGTTGATGAGTATCAAGATACATCTGATTTGCAAGAAGAATTTTTAAAAATGATTGATAATGATGATATTTATATGGTTGGTGATATTAAGCAATCTATTTATAGATTTAGAAATGCTAATCCATATTTGTTTAAGAGTAAATATGATAACTATTCTAAGAATGATGGTGGATTTAAGATTGATCTTACTAAGAACTTTAGATCTAGATTAGAAGTAATTGATAATATTAATTTAACATTTAGTTTGATAATGACTGATGAAATAGGTGGAGCTAATTATGTAGAAAGCCATAAAATGATATTTGGGAATACTACTTATATAGAAGAAGGAAAAACATCTCAAAATAATAATTTTGAATTATATGATTATGAATACGATAAAGATAAAGGATTTACTAAAGAAGAAATAGAAGCTTTTATTATTGCTAAAGATATTAAAGATAAAGTTAGTAGTAAATATCAAATATTTGATAAAGATAAATTGTTGTTACGTGATGCAAGTTACAAAGACTTTGCAATATTACTTGATAAGTCTGCAAATTTTGATTTGTATAAAAAAATATTTGAATATTTAGAAATTCCAATGACTAAATATGTTTCTACTAATATAATTAAGGAACAAGAAATTTGTCTTATAAAAAATATTTTGAAGTTAATTATTTCTTGTAGGGAAAATAAATTTGATGTTGAATTTAAATATGCTTTTATATCTCTTGCTAGAAGTTATTTGTTTTCTTATACTGATCAAGAAATATTTGATTATGTTGTAAATTCAAATTATAACGAAAGTTCTATTATGAATATAGTAGGTGATATTGTTAAGAGAATTGATTCCATTTCTCTTAAAGAACTTATTTATTTAATAATTGAAAGTTTTGATTTTTATAAGAAGTCTATTCTTATTGCGGATGTTAAAAATAGAATTAGTAGAATTAGTGCTATAATTGATATTTTTGATAATATGTCATCACTTCAATATGATATTTATGATATGTATGATTATTTAAATGAATTGATAGATGATGAATATAAACTTGAGATAAAAGAGATATCTGCAATTGAAGACAGTGTTAAAATAATGACTATTCATGCTTCTAAGGGATTAGAATTTCCAATATGTTATTTTGCATCTCTTCATTCTAAATTTAATATAAGAGAGCTAAATGAGAAATTTCTTTATAGTAATAAATATGGAATAGTTGCTCCTTATTTTAAAGAGGGAATTGGTAAGACTATAATTAAAGATTTAGTAAAAATTAATTATATTCAAGATGAAATTAGTGAAAAAATAAGACTTTTTTATGTAGCATTAACAAGGGCTAAGGAAAAAATTATAATGGTTACTTCTTTAGATAAAGAAAAAACATTAGATTCTTTGGAAAATGCTAGAAGCTTTTTGGATATGTTATATTTTATGAAAAATGAATTATGTGATTATATTAAAAGTATTAACTTGGAAAATATTGGTGTAACAAAAAAATATAATTTGATAAAACCATATAATTATAAGGAAAATATAGATAAAACCAATGATAAATTAGATATTAAAAATCTTGATATTGTAAATTATGAAGTTGTTAAGAAAAAGATTTCTAAAGAAACAGTTGAACTTATTAATAAAGATACTAAAAGTAAAATGTTATTTGGAGAAGAACTTCATAGAATTCTTGAGTTATTAGATTTTAGAAATCCTAATATAGAAGAATTAGAGATATCAGACTTTTATAAAGAAAGGTTATCTAAATTATTTGATTATTTAGAGATAAATGATTCGGTTTCTATATATAAAGAGTATGAATTTATGTATGAAGAAGATGGAATTATGTCTCATGGAATTATTGATCTTATGTTAGAGTATGATGATAATATAAAAATTATTGATTATAAACTTAAAAATATTAAAGATGATAATTATGTAAATCAATTAAATTCATATAAAAAATATATTTCTAGTATAACGTCTAAGAATATTAAAATATATTTATTTTCAATTATAGATGGCGTTTTTGAAGAATTAAAATAAAAAAATAAGATAAGAATTTATATGCTTCTTATCTTTTAGAGAAAGAAAGTAGGAGAGTTATTGTTTGAATATGTTTTTTCTACTTCTTTTTTTTGCTCTTTTTTTTCATTAATTTTATTAATGTTTACTTTTGGTGGTTCTTTTACTGCGTTAATAACTCTAAATATTGTTTTAGCATTGTTATATATTGGTTTTATTTGATAAAATACTGGAATTGCTTGGTTTATGATATTTAATGTTTTTTGGGTATTGTTTAATATGTTAGTCCAATTTAATTTAGTTTTTGATGCAAGTTTAGATAAATTGTTAAATGTATTTGGATTTTGTCCATAATTTTGATATGGATAGAAGTTATTGTTATACATAATATCTCATTCCTTTACAATATTATATGTTTTTTTAAAAAAAAGTTTAAATAAAAGAAATGATGTGATATACTATTTCTATAATATGTCAGAATCAAGGAGTGATATCCATGGCAAATGCTAGTAATGGTTTAAAATCTATTTTCAAATTTATTCCTAATTTATTTAAGAAGGCGGCTCATGGCGTTACTTTTATTGTTGGAATTGCTAAGAATGATCAAAGAGCTTTTCAAATTCAAAAAGCGACTGGTGATGAGTTACTTGAAGAATTAAATAAAGTTCAACAAGAAAGTGCTGAATATAAAAATCAAGGTGAATTAGATGATTTAGAGCGTATAAGACGTTCTAAAGAACAAAAATTAACTTCTTATAGATATAAAGTAAAAGATTCAAGTGGTAAAATTATTTCTAATACTTTCGAAGCTCCGACTAAAAATGATGTTAGAGTATTCTTACAAAATGAAGGATATGAAGTTGTTGAAATAAAAGAAAGAAGTAAATGGGATGTTGACCTTAACTTCTCAACAAAGATAAAAAATGGTGATTTGTCTTTTATGCTTACTCAGCTTTCTACTTATATAAAAGCAGGTATTCCACTTATAAACTCTGTTAGAATTCTAGCTAAACAAACAACTAATGCAATGCATAAGAAAATTCTTAATAAGGTAGTATATGAGCTTGTAGTAGGTGAAAAGTTTTCTGTTGCTCTTGAAAAACAAAATAAAACTTTCCCAACACTTTTAATAAACATGGTAAAAACATCTGAAATGACAGGTGATTTGCCTGGAACTCTAGATGAAATGGCTGAATATTATACTGAAGTTGAAAAGTCTAGAAAAGCAATGATTTCTGCACTTACTTATCCGATGGTTATTTTGATTGTTGCCGTTGTTGCGGTTGTATTCGTTATTGTGTATGTTGTTCCACAGTTTGTTGGAATGTTTGCATCAAATAATGCTGAGTTACCTGGTATTACTGTATTTATTATTGCAGCCAGTGATTTCTTAGGAAAGTATTGGTTACATTTGTTAATTGGAATTATTGCTCTTATAATTATTTATTTACAGATGTTTAAACGAGTTAAAAGTTTTAGAAAAACAATGCAAACTTTTTATATGCATTTGCCAGTAATAGGAAATGTTATTATTTATAATGAAGTATCTACTTTAACTAGAACATTTGCATCACTTTTAAATCACAGTGTATTTATAACAGATAGTATGGAAATTCTTTCTAAATTATCTAATAACGAAATATATAAAGAAATTATTAATAGAACACTTATCAATCTTAGTAAGGGTGGTAAGATAAGTGATTCATTTAGGGGTGAATGGGCGTTCCCAGTTGTTGCATATGAAATGCTTGTTACTGGTGAATCTACAGGACAACTTGCTGTAATGATGGAGAAAGTTGCAATTCACTATCAAACATTGCACTCTAATGCGGTTACTTCTATTAAGAGCTTAATTGAACCGGTTATTATTTGTTTCCTTGCGGTAGCGGTAGGATTCATAATTATGTCAATTATTATGCCGATGTTTGATTTATATGGACAATTATAAGGAATGATGTTATGGAAGTTTATTTTACAATTATAGTATTTATTTTTGGAACTTTATTAGGTTCCTTTTACAATGTTGTGGGATATCGCCTGCCTAAAGGCTTATCCCTTATAAAACCAGGGTCTTTTTGCCCTAAGTGTAATCATTCACTTAAATGGTATGAATTAATACCTGTATTATCCTTTATGATTCAAAGAGGAAAGTGCCGTGAATGTAAGTGTAAAATATCTTGGTTTTATCCTACTATTGAATTTACGACAGGTATCCTTTTTATGATTTCTTATTTGATTTTTGGATTTAGTGTTGAATTTTTTATAGCTTGTGTTATTGTAACATTCTTTGTGATTGTTATTGTAAGTGACACAAACTATTTGGTTATTCCAGATGAAGTAACTATTTTCTTATCTGCATTGGTAATTATAGTTAAATTTGCATTTTTTGGAGTAAAAGTAGGTATTGAATCTGTATTATCAGGAGTCTTTCTTTTTGTAGTAATGTATTTAATTATGTTACTTGGAAATAAACTTTTTAAGAAAGAAAGTTTAGGTGGAGGAGATATTAAGCTGATGTTCTTTGTTGGAACAATTTTGTCACCAATAAATGGTATGTTTCAAATATTCTTATCTAGTTTTTTTGCTCTTCCAATTTCTATGTATGTTTATTTAAAAAATAAGAATAGAATTATTCCTTTTGGGCCTTTTATGTTATTGGCTTTATTAGTTATATATTTATTACAATTAGATGTTGCTACTATGTTATTTAGATTTTAATGTTCTTTATATTTAAGTTGTGATATAATTTATTTGGTGATTTGCATGAGAAAAATGAATTTTGGTGTTGAAACATCAGATATGGATTTGAAAGTTAGATTCCAAAAAGCAAAAGAAAGTAGAACGTTTTGTGAGATTATAAGTAGTCTTGATTTAAGTGAAGATGTTTTAAAAGATTATACTTCTTCTTTAAAAGAAGCTGCATTGGAGTTTGAGAATTGTAAGTCTTGTTCTGGAATTGAATGTTGTAAAAATAAAGTTAGAGGGTCATTTTTATTTCCTAGAAAGAACAATAATGGAGTTACTTTTTCATATGTAAATTGTAGATATGCTAATAAAGATAAATATAAAGAAAATGTTTCTTTGTATGATTTGCCATTAAGAATTAAAGATGCTTCTTTTGCTAATATATATACTGATGATAAATCTAGAATAGAAATAATTAAAAAAATGAGAAATTTTTATGATTTATATATAAATAATTTATCGCCTAAAGGAATTTATTTGTATGGAAGTTTTGGAGTTGGAAAATCTTATTTGATTGCTGCTTTATTTAATGAACTTGCAAAGAAAAATATTAAGAGTGTGATAGTTCATGTTCCTGAACTTATTAGGTCTATAAAAGAATCATTTGATAGTGATTATAGTGAAAGATTTGAATTGTTAAAAAATACTCCATTATTACTTTTAGATGACATTGGTGCAGAGTATTTAACTGCTTGGGGAAGAGATGAAGTATTGGAACCAATTTTACAATATCGAATGGATCAAGGGCTTCCTATATTTTTTACATCAAATTATGATATGAAGGAACTTGAAAAACATTTTACATTGGGTGATGATAAGATGAAAGCTAAAAGAATTATGGAGAGGATATATCAAGTGTCTGAACCTGTAGAATTAGTAAGTAAAAATATGAGAAAATAAAAATGATGAAATTTAATTCATCATTTTTTTTAATTATTCTACTGTAACTGATTTTGCTAGATTTCTTGGTTTATCGATGTCACAGTCTCTTAGTTTTGCAACTTCGTAAGATATAAGTTGTAGTGGTATAACTTCAAGTAGGGGAGTAATAATTCTTTTGGTTTTTGGTATTATTATATTGTTATTTAAGAATTCGTGTTCTTCGTTGGAAACTCCTATTGTGTATGCACCACGAGCTTTAACTTCTTTGATGTTACTTATTGTTTTATCAATTATATTTTCGTCAGTTAATAAACATATTACTGGAGTATTTTCTTCAATTAAAGAAATTGTTCCGTGTTTTAGTTCTCCAGCAGCATAGGCTTCACTATGAATATAGGATATTTCTTTTAATTTAAGTGAACCTTCAAGCGCAATCGCATAATCATATCCTCTTCCAATGAAGAATATTTTTTCATGTTTATATAGAAGTTTTGCAATCTCTTTATAATCATATTTTAATAATTTATCTATATTATTTTCAATAATATCTAGTTCTTTTAATATTTCTGTAACTTTATCTTTTTTGATGTTTTTATTTTTATATCCTAGATATAAAGACATTAATGTTACAATTGTTAATTGTGCTACAAATGCTTTTGTAGTTGCAACTGCAATCTCCGGCCCTGCTTTAGTGTATATAACATTATCTGATTCTCTTGCAATGCTACTTCCTACAACATTTACTATTCCTAATGTATCAATTCCTTCAGCTTTAACTTTTCTAAGTGATGCAATGCTATCTGCTGTTTCTCCTGATTGGGATATGAATATTGCAAGACTTTCTTTATCAAGAAAATTATTTTTATATCTATATTCGCTTGCGATTTCTGCATTTACTGGAATGTTTGCAAATTCTTCAATTAAATATTTTGCAACAACACCCACATGATATGCACTTCCACAAGCAATGATATCAAATTTTTTATATTTATCTAAGAATTTCATTTTCTCTATAAGTTTATCAAATGTATTATAATCTTTCATAATACGTTTGATAACATCTTTTTCTTCAAAGATTTCTTTTAGCATAAAATGATCATATCCATCTTTTTGGGAAGAGTTAATATCACCTTCAAAAGTTATTGTTTCTTTAGTAATTTTTTCTTTTTTATTATTTATTACTTCAATATTATCTTTTGTTAATATTGCTATTTCTTCTTCAGCTAATATTGAGTATTTATTTGTATATTCTAAGAATGCTGGTACGTCTGATGCAACGTATGATCCTTCGCTATCTTTTGCAATTATTAAAGGGCTATCTTTTCTTATTGTATAAATTTGATTAGGGTAGTCACTGCATAATATTGCAAGTGCATATGAACCTTTTAATATTTTTTTCATTTTTATTATTGATTCAATAATATCATTTTCTTTATATAAGTCATTTAGTAATACTGCGACAACTTCACTATCAGTTTCAGAATAAAAAGTATATCCTTTTTGTTTTAATTCTTTTTTTAATATTTCGTAATTTTCAATAATTCCATTGTGAACTAGTGTAATTTTCTCACAAGAGTGGGGGTGAGCATTTATTTCATTTGCTGCTCCATGGGTTGCCCATCTTGTATGTGATATTCCAATATTACTTTCTTTAGTAAAATCTATCTTTTTTTCAAGTTCTGCAACTTTTCCTTTTTCTTTGATAATTTCTATATTATTTTTGTTTATGAATGCTACTCCTGCAGAGTCGTATCCTCTATATTCTAATCTTTTTAGACCATTAATTAAAACATGTAGGGAATTTTTCTTTCCTACATAACCAATAATTCCACACATAAATTTTCTCCTTGTTAAAAATTTAGTGCTTAATATATCATTTGTTACAATGTTGATTTTGCTTTTTCGATATATTTAACGGTACACAAAGCCGTAACAGCATCCGCCGAATCTTTCGATAACTGTTATCCTCGTCAACCTTTATGGTCCTGGCGCTAAGTATAAATACTGCCTTTCTATTTTTTAATACTTTTGTTAATATTATATTCAATTAATTTGATATGGTCAATTTTGTTTAATATTTTTCTTTTATTAAATATTTTATTTTTGGTGTATACATTATGTAAAAATATGTTATAATTTAATGGAAAGCAATGAGTGGGACACGGTTATTATATTGTATTTAAAGAGAGTTAGTGGTGGTGTAAACTAATATGAGATATAATAATTACTACCTAGGAGCTGAACTCGAAAGATGTTTCCGGTTAATTACCGTTATCAAGAAATTAAGTTAAACCGTGGATGGTACCGTGTTATGCACTCCTACATTTTTTGTGGGAGTTTTTTATTTTTAAGGAGGATTTTATGAATATTAAAGAAAACGAAAATTTAAGTATTTTAAATCATAGTTGTGCTCATTTACTTGCTCAAGCTGTTAAGCATTTATATCCACACGCAAAGTTTTGGGTTGGACCAGTTATTGAGGATGGTTTTTATTATGACATTGATTTAGGTGATGATGTTATAAAAGAAGAAGACCTTGAAAGAATTGAAAAAGAGATGAAAAAAATTTCTAAAGATGGCAAAAGAATTGTAAGAGAAGAAATATCGAAAGAAGATGCTTTAGAAAGATTTAAGGATGACCAGTATAAGATTGATTTAATTAGTAGAATGGATGAAGAAGATACTGTTATATCTTGTTATACTCAAGGGGACTTTACTGATTTATGTCGTGGACCTCATGTTGAAAGTGTTAAACTTCTTAAATATTTTAAATTAACTAAATTTAGTGGTGCTTATTGGAAGGGTGATGCTAAGAATAAAATGCTTCAAAGAATTTATGGAGTATGTTATGAAAATGAAGAAGATTTAAATGCTCATTTAGTTGTTTTAGAAGAAGCAAAGCAAAGAGATCATAGAAAGATTGGAAAAGAACAAGATATTTTTATGACTCATGAATTAGTTGGTGCTGGTATGCCTTTATGGTTACCTAATGGTGCATTAATTCGTAAACAACTTGAAAACTATATTTATGAGAAAGAAAGAAATATGGGGTATGACCATGTTTATACACCATGTGTTGGAACAGTTGATTTGTATAAGACTTCAGGACATTGGGATCATTATAAAGAAAATATGTTTCCTATGATGAAAGTAGATGAAGAAGAATTTGTTCTTCGTCCAATGAATTGTCCACATCATATGCTAGTATTTAAAAATAAATTACATTCTTATAGAGATCTTCCTATTAGAATTGGTGAGTTTGCAACTGATTTTAGATATGAAGCAAGTGGTGCTGTTAAAGGTCTTGAAAGAGTTAGATGTATGTGTCAAAATGATGCGCACTTATTTGTTACACCTGAACAAATTAAAGATGAGTTTAAGAAAGTTGTTAGCTTAATTCTTGATACATATAATGATTTTGGAATTAAAAATTATAAATTTAGATTATCTCTTAGAGATCCTGAAGATAAAGAAAAATATTTTGATGATGATGATATGTGGAATAATGCTGAAGCTAAATTAAGAGAAGTATTGAATGAACTTAATATTGAATACTTTGAAGCAGTTGGAGAAGCAGCATTTTATGGACCAAAGTTAGATGTAGAAGTAAAACCTGCTGTTGGACCAGAAGTTACTTTATCTACATGTCAGCTTGATTTCCTACTCCCTAGAAGATTTGAATTATCTTACATAGATAATAAAGGAGAAAAACAAGTTCCAGTTGTACTTCACCGTGCAATATTTGGTACATTTGATAGATTTACTGCTTTCTTGATTGAAGAGACTAAGGGAGCTTTTCCAGTGTGGCTTTCACCAGTTCAAGTAAATATTATTCCTGTTAATAGTGAATACCATTTAGAATATGCTTCTAAGATAAAAAAATTATTGTTACAAAATGGTATAAGAGTTGAACTTGATGATAGAAATGAGAAACTTGGTTATAAGATGAGAGAAAGTCAAACAAGAAAAATCCCATATTCATTAATTTTAGGAGAACAAGAAAAAGAAAATAATACTATAAGTTATAGAGAATATGGTAAAACAGATACTACAACTTTAAGTGTTGATGATTTTGTTAAGTTCCTAAATGAAAAAATACAAAATAAAGAAAGATAATAAAATAAATTTAATTTGAATAATAAATCTTAAAAAAAGAAAAAAAGAAGGGTACTGTAAATTTTACAATATCTTTCCTTTTTTTTCGTAAAAAATGTTTACAAATTCTTTGTTATTATAGTAGTATAATAGTAGCAGTGGTTGATAGTGGTGAAAAGTGGGGGATTGTTATGTTAATGGGTGAGTTTCATCATAACATTGATGAAAAAGGTAGATTAACTCTTCCAGCTAAGTTTCGTGAGGAGCTTGGTGAAAGTTTTATAGTTACTAGAGGACTTGAAGAGTGTTTATTTGTTTATCCTATGAACGAATGGGATAAAATTACTAAAAAACTTAACAATTTACCATTTACAAAAAAAGATGCCCGTAGTTTTATGAGGTTCTTCCTATCAGGCGCTACTGCGGCAGAGTTTGACAAGCAAGGTCGAATTAATATTACCTCTCCATTGATTTCCTACGCCGAGTTAAAAAAAGAATGCGTGATTATCGGCGTAGGGGATCGACTTGAAATATGGTCAAGTGAGAAATGGAATAGTTTTTACGATATGAATAAAGATAATTTGTCAAATATTGCTGAAGATTTATTTGATTCAAATTGGACCGAAGGAGATTAATATGCATATAAGTGTTTTATTAAATGAAGCAGTAGATGGTCTTAATTTGAAGGAAGACGGGATCTACGTAGATGCTACACTAGGATATGCTGGACATTCCAGCGAAATATTAAAGCGGATAAGAAGGGGTTATCTTTTCGCCATTGATCAAGATAAAGATGCTATTAAGTTTAGTCAAGAAAAATTATCAAAAATAGGAGATAATTTCACAATAATTGATAGTAACTTTTGTAACTTGAAAGAAGAATTAACAAAAAAGAATGTAGATTATGTAGATGGTTTTTTATTTGATCTTGGAGTTTCATCAGTCCAATTAGATGAAGCTGAAAGAGGTTTTAGCTACCATAACGATGCTCGACTTGATATGAGAATGAATCAGGAAAGTGATTTTAGTGCGTATGATGTAGTTAACGATTATAGTGAAGAAAAATTAGCAGAAATTTTCTTTAAATTTGGAGAAGAAAAGTATTCTAGAAGTATTGCTCGTAATATTGTAAAATATCGAGAAAATAAGAAAATAGAAACTACTTTAGAACTTGTAGATATTATCTCAAATTCTGTTCCAATGAAGGCAAAAAGAGATAAGCATCCTGCAAGACGTGTTTTTCAAGCTATAAGAATAGAAGTAAACCATGAATTAGATATATTAGAGGATTCACTTAAAGATGCTTTATCAATGTTAAAGGTTGGAGGAAGAGTAGCAGTTATTACTTTCCATTCTTTAGAAGATAGAATTGTAAAAAATCTATTTAGAGAATATACAAGTATTGATGAGAAAGTTAAGGGGCTACCAAATATTCCATTAGAATATCTTCCAGACTTTGAACTTGTAAATAGACAAGCTATTGCGCCAAGCGATAAAGAATTAAGTGATAATAATAGAGCACGAAGTGCTAAATTAAGAATAATAAAAAGGATAAAATAGGGTGATTAATTTGAAAACAAAGAAAATGAAGAAGGTAGTAAAAATAGGTAAATTTGAAAAACTTATTTATAGTTTTGCGTTTTTATTATTGATATCTTCTCCGTTTGCAGTTGTTTTCTTACAAGCAACCCTTTCAAAAGTTAATATAGAGGTTGAACAAATAAAAAAAGAAATTAAGACTCAAGAAAAGAAGAATGAGAGCTTATCTATGAAAATTAATGAACTAGCTTCACTTGATAAAATCATAGAGGTTGCACATGAACAAGGATTGAGTTATAATAATGATAATATAATGTCTGTTGAATAGGACGTGATGTCAATGAAAGAAAAGAATGAGTTGAGAAATATAAAGTTTAGTAAAATTTATATATTCTTAGCTCTTTTAATATTTATGGTAATTATATATAGAATAGGGGAACTTGCTTTAAGTGATGAAGTTGAGGGAATAAATATTCAGAAGCTTGCAAATAATAGAACTACTAGAAGTGAGGTTTTAGAGTCTAAAAGAGGTTCTATTTTGGATGTTAAGGGTAATGTTTTAGCTCAAAATGTTTCTTCTTATACTTTAATTGCTTATTTATCGGAATCAAGAACTACTAATCCTGATAAGCCTCAACATGTGGTAGATATTGAAATGACTGCTGAAAAGTTATCTGGTGTATTAGATATTAGTAAAGAACAATTAGTGCGTTATCTTTCTAAAAAAGCTTATCAAGTTGAATTTGGTAGTAAGGCTAAGAATTTAAGTGAATTAAAAAAAGATGAAATTTTGGCACTTAATCTTCCTGGAATTGATTTTATAGAAACACAACAAAGATATTATCCTTATGGTAATTTTTTATCATATACCATTGGGTATGCTAAGAAAAAGGAAGTTGTTCAAGAAGATGGAAGTACTGAATTTGAACTTGTTGGTGAGATGGGTGTTGAGTTATCTTTTGATGATAAGTTAGTTGGAGAAAATGGATATACTCTTTATCAAAAGGATAGAAATGGATATAAGATTCCTGGAACTAGTGAAGTTACTGTCCCTGCAGTTGATGGGTATGATGTTTATTTAACAATTGATAGTAATATTCAATTATTTGTGGAACAAGCAATTGCTAAGATGCTTGAAGATTGTGATGTTGAGTGGCTTGGACTTATGCTTGCTGATGCAAAGACTGGTGCTATTTTAGCAAGTGCAACATATCCTTCATTTGATCCAAATAAAAAAGATATAGTGTCATATCTTGATAAGAATATATCATATGCATTTGAGCCTGGTTCGACTATGAAAATATTTTCATATATGGCTGCTATGGAGTACGGAGTTTATAATGGAGAAGAAAAGTATAAGTCTGGTATTTTTGTGGCAAAAGATGGAACTGAAATAGGTGACTGGGATAGAAAAGGTTGGGGACATATTACATATGACCAAGGTTTTGCTTTATCAAGTAATGTTGCTGTTATGAATCTTATTGATAAATATATGAGTGCTAATGAATTAAAGGCATATTATAGAAAGCTTGGTTTTGGAAGTAAGACAGGAATTGAACTTCCTAATGAATCTAGTGGTAAACTTGATTTCAAGTATGAGACTGAAGTACTTAATGCTGGATTTGGTCAAGGTATTACTACAACTTCAATTCAAAATATTAGAGCATTAACTGCTATTTCAAATAATGGTATTTTATTACAACCATATATTGTAGATAAGGTTGTTGATTCTGATACTGGTGAGATTGTTTATCAAGGAAAGAAAACCGAAATAGAGCGTGTTGCAAGTCAAAAAACAGTTGATAAGATAAAAGAATTAATGAGAAGTGTAATAAATGGTAATTCTAAGACATCTACTGGATATTATTACTATATGGATGGATATGATTTTATTGCAAAAACTGGGACAGCACAGGTTGCTAATCAAAATGGTACTGGGTACACTAACGAGATAATAAGAGGTCTTGCTGGAATGTTTCCAGGAGATGATCCGGAAGTGATTTTATATTTAGCAATTAAAAATCCTACTAATGGTACAACTCCTACAAAGAATTTAGTTCAAGAAATTATAAAAAATGTAAGTAAGTATTTAGAAATATATGATGAAAATGATAAAAATTCTAATAAATTAAGTACTTTTAAAGTAGAGTCTTATACAAATAATAAGAAAACAGAAGTTGTATCTCTTCTTAATAGTTATGGAATAGATACTGTTGTAATTGGAAATGGTGATGTTATTGTTAATCAATATCCAAGTGCAGGTAGTGTTATAAATAAAATTGATAAAGTTTTCTTACTTACTAATTATACTGAGATTTTAATGCCTAACTTGATAGGGTATAGTGTTAGGGATTTTTATTCACTTATGTCATTTTTAAATATTCCATATAAGATTGAAGGAATTGGTTTTGTAACTAGTCAAAGTATTCCTTATAATACTAAGATTACTGATGAAATGACGTTGGAAGTTAAGTTTGAAACTAAATATTAAAAAAAACAGTTAAGGTTTTCTTAACTGTTTTTATATTGCACGATATATATCTTTATATTTATAAGGATTTTTTGGATCAATATGATCTACAAATATTATTCCATTTAAATGGTCAATTTCGTGTTGAAATACTATTGCAAGTTCTTCTCTTGCTCTTATTGAAATTTTATTTCCATCTATATCATATCCTTCAACTGTTACTCTTGCATAACGAGGAATAATACCAAATGTTTCTCTATTTACGCTTAAGCATCCTTCACCGTCTTCAACATAGATTTTTTCTTTTGAAGAACTTACTATTTTTGGATTGATAACAACATAAGTATCGAAGACTCCTTCTTCTACTTCGTGAACTATAGTAATATATCTTTTAGGAATTCCTATTTGAATTGCTGCCATACCCATTCCAGGTCTTAGCATATATTTTGCTGCTAGTTCATCTATTTGGCTGTTTGTTAAATATTCAACCATTAAATCTATATTTTTTTTATCTTCTTCAGTAAGTGGAAATTCAACTTCTTTACTAATTGTTCTTAAAATTTTGTTTTTTTCATCTAAAATATCTTTCGTTTTTAGCATATTACCACCTCAACGAAGATATTTTATCATAAAATTAAGATTTATAAAAGATATATTTTATCGATTGTATCTTGAACCGATTACGATTACTAATAATATAAATAATACTAGAACAATTGCATATGAAGAGTTGTTACCACTTCCACAGCAAGGTGTAGACCATTGCCATGTTTGAAAATTTTGTGGGCAACAACCTCCATTATTAGAATAATACATATTCATTCCTCCTTTTTCTAATATAGTTTATTAAATTAAAACGTTTTTGCTACTATTTGTGTCTAGATAAGCAGTTATTTTAATTTTTTACTTTATTTTTTTTAGGTTTTGTGGTATAATATAGCAAATTTTAATATCTAATTCGTTAGTATTATTGCAAAGAAGAGAAAAGAGGGTATATATATGTTTGAACTTTTTAATATTGGAATTGATGAAGAAAATGTTGGGTTTATGATTGAAAGTAATCCTAATATCAGAGATATGTCCAGTGAAGAGATACTAGATAGAGTTGAACTTTTGAATCAAATAGGGTGTGATGAACGTAAGATAAGAAATATTTTAATTGGTAATCCATGGTACTTAGATAGATGTATTAGTGATGTTGTTGCGTCAATAAATAAGCTTAATGAGCTTGGATTAACTAGAATAGATTTAATGATTGATGATAATCCGATGCTTTTAAATGTTGATGAGTTTGAAATAAATGATTTTGTTAATAGCAAATTAGAAGAAGGCTATGACATGGATGAAATTATCGACATGATTGATGAGAATTCTAATGTTATAGTTGAGTAATAATTATGTTAAAAGATGTGTTATTGAATCTAGGACTAAGTAATGAACAAGTTGAAAAAGTTCTTTCGTGTTACATATTAGAGTCATTTAAAGAAGAAACTCTTGTAAATAAAGTTAAAGAAATATTTAATTTTTTAGAGTCTTTTGGATATGATAAGAATCAAATCGTAAAAATAGTTGCTTCGTATCCTTCAATTTTTAGTTTTAGTATTGAGAAATTAGAAAATAAGATAAATGAACTTATGGAAATTGGATATAAGTTTGAAGAAATTAAAGGTATGGTTTTAAGCGCATCACACTTATTGGGGCACGGTATTGATAATATTAAAAAGAAAATTAATTTTTTAGAAAGTATGGGATATACAAAAGAACAAATTCTTAAGATAACTTTTATGGCTCCTAAGATTTATGGTTTTAGTACTGCTAATATGAGTATAATGATGAATAATATTATGTCTTTAGGATATAGTAAGAAGGATTTTGTAAGAATTACTGTGCTAAATCCTAATATTTATTGTTATGATTTTAATACTTTAAAGACAAGAATTGATAATTTAGTTGAGCTTGGATATGAAAGAAAACAAGTGTTACAGATGATTTTACATACTCCACAGTTCTTTTGCTATAATTTGTCTAGCATAAAAGAGAGAATTAATTTCTTAGAGGAGTTTGGATATACAAAATCACAAATAATTCAGCTGACTGTTAAAAATCCATTTATTTTTGTTTTTAGTAAAGATACTTTTAAGGAAAAGATTAATAGTATGAAAGCTTTAGGATATACTAATTTGCAAATAATTAAACTAACGATGGAAGCTCCTAATGTTTTATCTTTGACGATTGATAATATTAAGAAAAAGATAGATGATATGAAAGTTTTAGGATATACAAAAGAACAAATTATTCAAATGACTTCTAAATTTGGTTCGATATACACTTATAGTATTGATAATATGAAAAAGAAACTAAAGGATATGATTTCTTTAGGATACACAAAAGATCAGGTTTTAGCATTATCTTTTTCTTTTCCAGTTCTTTTTGGTTTAAGTTTTGATAATTTAAAAGAAAAGATTGGATTTTTAAAGTCAATTGGTATTGATTCAATAATACTTGATTATCCTAATCACTTAATGCAAAGTGTTGAATTAATGTATGCAAGATATAAATATTTAACTTTAGAAAAAGAAATAACAATAGATGAATCTAATGCATATTTACTTTTTAAGGGAGAGAAATCTTTTAATAAAAGTTATGGCGTGTGTAAGAGTGATTTGTTAGAAAAATATAATTATGATATAGATGTAAGGCAAAAAGAAAAACAAAAATTAAAAGAATTAAAGTAGGGGGATTTATATGATAGAAGATTTATTAAGAGAATATGGTTATACTGAAGAACAGATTAAAAAGTTTGTAAACGATTTTTTTTATCGAAATTATTCAGATGGAACTTTAGCATCTAAAATGCGTGATGTTATTTTGTTTTTAGAAGAGTATGGATATTCTAGGGATGATATTATAAAGATGTCTTTAAATGATTCTATGATATTTTCTAATAATGTGGAAAGATTAAAAGAAAAATTAGAAAATTTAGAATCATTTGGCTTTTCAAAAGAAGAAATAAAAAAGATTACAGTTAGTTCATCAATACTAGGGTTTAGTGTTGAAAAAATTAAAAGTAAAATTGAAGGATTAGAAAAAATAGGTTTTTCTAAAAAAAGACTATGTAAGATGATAGTTATTGCTTCTAGGGTATTGAAGAATACAACAGAAAAAATAGAACAAATGATAGATGATATGGTTTCTCTAGGGTATACAAAAGAGCAAGTAATAAAAATGACTGAACGTGTTCCAACAATATTTTGTCATGATATTAGTTATATAATTCAAAAGGTTTCTGATTTAGAATCTTTGGGATATACAAGAGAGCAAATAATAAAGATGACATTAATTTGTCCATCTATTTATACCCAAAGTACAGAAAATATTGAGAAAAAATTAAATGACTTAGAATCATTAGGATATAAAAGAAGTCAAGTTGTAAGGATGACTACAATGTTTCCAGCATTTTTTAGCGTTAGTATAGAAAATATTAAAGAAAAAATTAAGAATTTCGAAAGTTTAGGATATAGTAGGAATCAAGTCTTAACTATGACTTCAGTTCTTCCATCTTTATATGGACAAGGATTGGATTCTATAAGATGTAAGTTTGAAGAACTTAAGAAGCTTGGTTTTTCAGATGAAGAGATAATAAATATATCTTTAGAGTATGCTGCAATTTATACTCAAACACCTTCGACTACTAAAGAAAAAATAGATTTCTATGATTCTATAGGGTTAAGAGATTATATTTTATTTAGACCAAAATATTTAATTTCTAGTGTAGATTTTATTTATGCAAAATATAAATATTTAACTATGGATATAGGAATTACTGATAAAGATGAACTTGTATCTAATTTGTTTAGAGCAAATAAGAAATTTTCTAGAAAGTTTAAAATTAGTAAAGAAGAACTTATAGAGCGATATAGTTATGATAAAGATGTAAGAGAAAAGTTAGGTATTAGTAAAGCTAAAAAGATAGGGTGATAAGTATGTTTTCTTTGTTGAAAAGTTTAGGATATACGGATGAACAAATAGAATACATTTTAAAAAATATTTCTATAGATTCGAAATGTGAAAATATAATTATTGAAAACTTTAAAAATAATATTAACTTTTTAAGATCTTTAGGATTTAATGATGAGGAAATAATAAAGATTACTTTAGATTATACTAAGTTATTTAAAGTTAAATGTGAATCATTGAAAGAGAAAGTGGATTTTTTAGAGGAAAAGGGTTATAGTCGTGAGAAAATAATCAGAATGGTTTTTATTAATGCTAGAGTTTTGTGTTATAGTGTGAATCACTATGAAAATAGAATTGCTGATATGAAGGAACTTGGTTATTCTTTGAAACAAATTATTGAAATGACTAGTATAAATCCAATTATTTATAGTAATTCAAAAGAAGTATTAAATGAAAAAATAAGTTTTTTAGAATCATTGGGTTTTTCTCGTGATGATGTAATTAAAATGACTTGTGAGCTTCCTTCCTTATATGGTTTTAGTGTAGATACTTTTAAAGAAAAAATAGCGTTTTTAAGTTCTTTAGGATATTCATTACCACAAATAGTTAAAATGTCTATTTCTTCTCCTCAGATTTTAAGTTATAGCAACGAGTCTCTTAAATCGAAATTTAATTTATTAAAAAGTTTTGGATACAGTGAAGAAGAGATAATAAAAATGACATTTAAGTGTCCTTCTATATATTCTAGATCAGAGGAAACTCTTGTTTTAAAGAAAAATGAGATCAAAGAATTGGGGTATACGGATGAACAATTTTTAAGAATTACTTCTATACTTCCACAAATTTATAGTTATTCTATTTCTAATTTAAAAAAGAAAATTAGTGATTTGATGGAATTAGGATATACAAAGGATGAAATATTAAAGATTTCTTTGGAATTACCGTCAATTTATAGTTGTAATATAGAGAATTTAAAAGAAAAGATTTCTTATTATAAAGAGATTGGAATTGATGATATTGTACTTGAAAATCCAAAACAATTAATGCAAAGCGTAGATATTACGTATGCAAGATACAGATATTTAACTGAGGTAGAGCATATGGCTATTGATTATGATAATTGTCATAGATTGTTTATGGGATCTAAAACATTTGAAAAAAGATATAACATAAATAAAGAACAGTTATTAGAAATGTATAGTTATGACGAAGATAGAAGGCATAGTAAAGAG
>JAGALD010000047.1 GCA_017625395.1 Bacilli bacterium
AATGTTCCATGCTACATTGAAAAAAGTACTAATTTAGATCGAAGTGTAACTGATTTAATAATGTCTAAATCTTTTGATAACGGAATGATTTGTGCATCTGAACAAGCAGTTATTGTAGATAATGAAATAAAAGAAGCTTTTGAAGAAAAAATGAAAAAGTATGGATGCCACTTCGTAACAGAAGATGAAAAAAGAATACTAACAGCATATATGTTTAAAGAAAATTCTGAATTAAATAATGCCGTAGTAGGACAGTCTCCATATGATATCGCACAACGCGCTGGATTTACTATTTCTAAAACTACAAAAGTTTTGGTTGTAAAAGAAAATGGGGTAGGAATAAATCATCCATATTCTAAAGAAAAATTAAGTCCTGTTTTAGCTTACTATAATGTAGAAAACTCTACAGAGGGTATAAAATTAGCGGAAGAATTAATAGGATTTGGTGGACTTGGCCACTCAGCAGTAATTCACTCTAACAATAAAGAAGTAATAGATGAATTTTCAAGAAGAGTAAAAGTAGGAAGAATAATTGTAAATTCACCATCAACACACGGTGCTATTGGAGATATCTACAACACTAATATGCCTTCCTTAACACTAGGATGTGGTACATTTGGAGGTAACTCAACAACAGAAAATGTATCCAGTGTAAATCTTATAAATATTAAACGTGTTGCTAAAAGAAGAGTTAATATGCAATGGTTTAAAATACCAGAAAAAATATACTTTGAAGCAGGGTCAATTGATTATTTAGAAAAAATGCCAGATATAAATAGAGCATTTATCGTTACAGATGAATCAATGGTAAAACTAGGATATGTAGATAAAATAATGTATCAATTAAGACAAAGAAGAAATATTGTACATACAGAAGTTTTCTATGAAGTTGAAACAGATCCATCATTTGATACAATAAAAAAAGGAGTTAGAATGATGAATTCATTTAATCCTGATGTAATTATTGCTCTAGGTGGAGGAAGTGCAATTGATGCTGCTAAAGGAATGTGGTTATTCTACGAAAATCCAGATGCAGACATAAATGGATTAAAGCTTAAATTTATGGATATTAGAAAAAGAACTTATAAATATCCGTCACTTGGTAAAAAAACAAAACTAGTAGCAATTCCAACAACTTCAGGTACAGGTTCAGAAGTAACTTCATTCGCAGTTATAACAGATAAAACACAAAATATTAAATATCCATTAGCAGACTATGAATTAACTCCTTCAGTTGCAATAATAGATCCTGATTTTGTTATGAGTCTACCAAAAGTACAAACAGCTGATACAGGAATGGATGTTTTAACTCATGCTATAGAAGCATATGTTTCAAATATGGCATCAGATTACACTGATGGCCTTGCAGAAAAAGCAGTTGAATTAGTATTTGAATATTTAAAAGAAGCATATAATCATCCGGATAATAAATTAGCAAGAGAAAAAATGCATAATGCATCAACTATTGCAGGAATGGCATTTACAAATGCTTTCTTAGGAATAAATCATTCAATGGCACATAAAATAGGAGCAGAGTTCCATATTTCACATGGTAGAACTAATGCCGTACTTTTGCCTTATGTTATTAGATATAATGCAACAATGCCAACAAAGTTTGTATCATTCCCAAAATATGAATATTATGTTGCAGACCAAAGATATGCAATCCTTGCAAAAAGAATTGGAATAAAAGAAGAATCTACAAGTGAAGCTGTAAATAAACTAGTTGAGAAAATAGTTGAACTTAATAACACACTTGGAATTCCAAAATCATTTAAAGAATGTGGTATAAGTGAAGAAGAATTCCTAAATAAAGTTGATAATCTTGCTGACAAAGCATTTGAAGATCAATGTACTAACGCAAATCCAAGATTACCTTTGGTATCAGAATTAAAACAAATTATGTTAGATGCATATTATGGTAATATATAATATCTGTATACATTAAAAAATAATTTTGATATATTATATTCAGGAAGTGAAGTTTATGAAAAAGTTAAAATGTCCTCGTTGCAAAAAAGAAATAAATAAAGATGATGTTTTTTGCAAGGAATGTGGTAATCCACTAGGTATGGAAAAAAAACTTAATAATCAAACTGTTAATCATGCTAATGAAAAAGAAGAAACTAACGCAGGATTAACTAATAATAAATTAGAAAATAATAAAACATTAATAATAAAAATATTATCTTCTATAATAATAATTTTAATAATATTATTGTTGTGTTCTATACTTTTGAGAAAAGAAAAAGAATGTATTTGTATAAAAGAAGACCCAGAAGTTGAAATAAAATATATTGAAAAAGAACCAACTGTTCAGTATATAAACTATTTAGGATATCGCTTTTCTATACCATTAGATTGGGATTTTGAAGGTGATGGACAAGAATATAAATTTATTAACGAGGAAGAAAATATTTATATTTCAATATCAAATATAGATACAATAGATTATGAAACATTTGTAAGTAATGATTATCAAAAAGTATATTTAGAAGAATTACAAACTAACAATGACATATCTATTAATAGAAAAGAAGAAAAGACAAAAGAAGAAATAAAATACTATTTAATGGAAGGTGTTAATAATAGTTATGAATATATGATTATTGTTACAAAAAAAGATAATGGTATTTTCTTAATTGAATCTCAATTCGAAAACAATTCAATATATAACAATAAAAAACAAGAAGTAATTGATTTTGCATTAAGCTACATGAAAAATAATAAAATTTAAAAGATTAAAAAATGAAGTTGAAGATATCAGCTTCTTTTTATTTGAAAAAAACTAACTATTATAATATACTTTACTTAGAATAGAGGTAGTAAAATGGAAAAAGAAAATAAATGGAACATAATAAAAGAAAAAAGGCTCCCACTTATTATAATATCTTTTGCAGTGATTATTATACTTATATCATTAATAATGATGATTATGTCAGAAAAAGACACACAAGCTGAAAATAAAGAAGAAACAGGCAATAGCATAAAAGCTTATGATGTTATAAGAGAAGGCTCAGTCTTAGATAATATTGCAAGTAAGTATGTGGCAAGTTCTGAAGGAATTAATTTTGCAGAAGCACCAGGAGATGGAAATGGTAAAGGAATATATATACGAAGTGGAACAGAAAATAATCAATATCCAATATATTACTATAGAGGTGAAGTAACAAATAACAATGTAATATTTGCAGACTTTTGTTGGAAGATAGTTCGTACTACAGAAACTGGTGGAATTAAGTTAATTTACAATGGTATACCTTCTGATGGAAAGTGTAATAATACTAATGAGGCATCACAAATTGGAAAAAGTAAATTTAATGATAAAGATGATGACAATGCATATGTTGGATATATGTATGGAACTCCAAATTCTAATACATATGAAGAAACACATGATAATATAAATAATTCAACAATAAAAATGTATATAGATGAATGGTATAAAAAGAATATAGAAGATAAAGGGTACTCGAAAAAAATCGAAGATACCATTTGGTGTAATGATAGAAGCCTTTCAAGTGAAAATATTGGAATAGGAACAGGTTCGTTAAAAACGACATATGCAAGCAACCAAAGATTAAACAGTTATAAAATAATTCCTGTGTTGTCGTGTAAAAATAATAATGATAATTTTACGGTAAATAAAAGCAATGGAAACGGAGCATTAACGTATCCTGTAGCTTTGCTAACGGCAGATGAAACCACATTAGCAGGAATTGGATTTAAAGGCTACAGTGATATAAGTTATTTATATACTGGTATACCATTTATGTTAATGACACCTTCAATGTTTCTTGCCAACTATGCTAGAACATATCAAACACATTCAAGTCTTTGGGTTGCTCCTATAGCATCCACAGCTGGAGTACGTCCTGCTATCTCACTAAAAAATGATACTGAGTTTATAAATGGTGGAGATGGAACAACGAACAATCCATATGTTGTAAAATAATAAAAAAGACATAAAATCTTATGTCTTTTTTAATGATATAAATGTATTTAATATAATAAAAATTGTAGCAGTAATTACTAATAAATTATCAGATAAAACATCTATCTTAATTATTAATAATAAAATTATCGCATTAATTATTCTAATCATCCATTTATTAGATTTTAATGATGATTTACTTAAATTATAAATATAATTTAATGAAAGAGAAGAAGTTATCAAATTTTGTATAAATGTATTTATAATTAATATTTCTTCTAATCTCTCAAAAAAATTAAATATGTTAATCATTTTTAAAACATCTATTTCTGGATATGCAACAAGTGAAAAATACTTAATGCCAAGTATAGAAACAATAAAGAGTATTTTTACAAGTAAATAACTATAAAAAAGAGTATATGATATGTATAAATATTTCTTATATTTTTGAAAATTATTTATATCTTCTTTAGGTATAATTAAAAGCATGAATAATGGACTTATAGTAAGTATTAATATTTTATAAAATGATATGTTTTCTAAATTAAACTTAATAGGCAATAAGTTAATTGGATTAATATTAAATAAATTGAAAAAGAAAGTTATTAATACAACTACAATATAAACCATAAACATAAGATTAGATGCTATTGTAATAGATTTAATACCTTTAATAGCAAGTATATAGCAAATACATAAAAAGGTAATACTTATTATTTTTTGATTCATATTAGGAAGTATTATATCTTTAATAATTAAAGATAAATTAAAAGTAGAATATAATAAAATAATAATTGAACAAATAATTAAAAATATTTTTAATACAAAAGTAAATAATCCATTTTTATTAATATTAATGTTAAATTTATTAAATGAATTAATATATATTTTTAAAAAAATAAACCCAATTAGAAAAGCACAAATAATAGACAAAATAATACTTACTGTATTCATATTATGAAATTCTTTTATAAGAATAGTGGAAGTAAAACTATTCATTAATAAAAAAGAAAATATAGAAAGCTCTATTGGTGTATACTTATCTTTATTCAAAGATTCCACCTCCAAAATCTTCTGTATATTTTATATCTATGTTAATGTCATAATCCAATATATCTTTTTTATTCCCACTGAATTTATAATAAATATATTTTAAGTAATTATCACTATTATCTTTAATAAAATTATTAATTGAATTGTAAATAAATTTTTTAATTATTTGTGTATCTTTTATCTCTTCACCTTTATATTTACAGCTAATATTTATATTTAATTTATCATCTTTAGAATTAATAAGACTATTACATGACTCTAAATTATAATTATTCTCTTCAATAATTAAAGATATATTATTTATATTATTTTTAATAAAGTTAATTGAAATTGATTCTTTACTAGATAATATTTTATTTTCATCATATATAGTTTTATATCCTTTTATTTCCAGATGATCATTTATTTCCAAAAAAGGAATATAACTTAATCTATAGTTAAGCATATCTTTTATGATACTATCAAGTGTAATTATCTTTGAAAGACCTGTTGTATTAATTGATAAATCTAACATATTATTAATATCTTTAGTATCATACTCGAATATCTTTTTATCAAAATCTTTTATAATAATCGTAGAAAAAGCATTTCTAGATGATTTTTGATTTAGAAAAAAATCAAAGATATGGTCATAATTTTCTTTAGCCAAGTTATTACTTAATATTAATAAGTCTAAATGTGTTAAATACAATCTTTTCATTAATTTATTATTAATATCATCAAAACATTCATCTAAATTAGAACAAATACTTTCATATAAATCACTTTTATTTTCTTGGTTACTAGATAAAACTTTAACATATACTTTATAATTTTCGTTTTGCATATCAATTCCAATTGAAGATACTACTGCAATATTATTTATATCATTATAAGAATTACAACCAGTAAGAAATAATACAACTAATATTATTAATATCTTTTTCATAAATCACCTGTTAATGTTTTTCCTTGCCAATAAAGGATTTCTTTTTTTCTTTTTACTGTCAACTTTTATTATTGAATCATTTATATCTTGCTTTACAAAAGGAACGAAGGGATAAGTATAAGGATACCCAAAAGAGCTTATACTAGAAAGATTAATAACTAGCATTGCAAATCCAATAAATATTCCATATATTCCAAATAAAATTGATAAAAATAAAACAAAATAACGATAATATCTAATTAAATTAACTATTGAATTATAGGAAAATACTAAAGCACTAATAGAACTAATAGCAACCACAATAATCATTATTGGAGAAATAATACCAGCACTAACCGCAGCATCTCCTAATATAAGGCCTCCAAGAATTGATACCGAACTACCAACTTTATTAGGAATTCTAATATCACTTTCTCTTAATATTTCGAAAGCTAATATCATAATCAAAATTTCAAAGAAAGCAGGAAACGGCACATTAGTATGCTGTTCAATCAAATTAAGTAAGAGGACAGTAGGAATAGAAGTGGGATTATATGTAGTAATACTTATATAGTAACCTGGAAGAAAGATAGCTATAAAAAATGCAAAGAATCTTAATATTCTAATAAATGTAGTATTAATATTTTTTTGATAGTAGTCATCAGGTGTATGAAAAAAATCTATAAAAAAAGTAGGAATTATTATAAC
>JAGALD010000048.1 GCA_017625395.1 Bacilli bacterium
ACACGTTGTCTCATTCCTCCTGATAATGAACTAGGATATTTATCTATAAAATCTTGAAGCCCGTATTTTTTTAATAGCAAAATAACATTTTCTTTTTTTTCGTTTGTTAGTTTTCCTTCTATTTCTAGTCCTATTAGGCAATTGTCAAGTATTGTTCTCCATGGAAAAAGTGAGTCTTTTTGAAGCATATATCCAATCTTTAAATTGTCTTTGTTAAATATTAATTCTCCATAACTCTTTTCTTCAATTCCTGCTAATATTGATAATAGGGATGATTTACCACATCCAGACGGACCTACAATAGAGATAAATTCATTATTATATATATCCAATGTAATATCTTTTATTGCCTCTATTTCTCCATTCATGTCATGATATTTTTTGTTTAATTTATTTATTTTTAAAATATTATTCATTACTAACCTTGTAAATAAGTTTATTATAATCTACTTTTTTTTCTAAAACATTAGAATCTATCATGATATCTTGAAGATGAGAAAATGATTCTTCTGTAAAGTTTGTTGTTTTTGGCCAAGTATCTTGTTTTTTGTATCGTTCAACTACTTTTGTTAAATCGTTTAATGATGTATCTGGAAAAAATTCTAGTATTGATTTGGCAATTGTTTCACTGTCATTATTGTGTACAAAATCTAACCCTTTTTGTATTGCTTTTGTAAAGTTTACAATTATATCTTCGTTTTGTTCGATATAACTTTTTCTTGCACTGTATGAAGTATATGGTACTATTCCTCCAAGCTCTCCAATTGATGCTACTACATAACCGTATCCCTCTTGTTCAATTTCTAGTGCAGTAGGTTCTCTTAGTGTAAGAAAATGAAGTTTGTAGTCATTATTATTTTTATATTTCATATTTTTTAGTGTGATGCTATGAAAGATTTTTTTATTAGTGATAAGTTATTATTAGAACTTGCGCTTTTTATTAATTTAGAACTTTTTAATGATCAAATTATTTCTTATGAAAAATTTAAGGAAACTGAAAAATATATATTAGAATCTTTGGAAAAGGTGTGTTAATTTTGGATTTATATTCAGTTAGATGTGAATTAAGTATTGGTAAAAATTTAAATGATCTTCCTCTTAGAGTTACGTATTATTCAAGGGTATCTACTGATTCTGATGAACAACAAAAATCACTTTTTAATCAAAGCGAACATTTTAAAAATTATATTTTATCTAATAGTAATTGGACTTATATTGATGGTTATGTTGATAATGGTATTACTGGTACCAGTGATATTAAACGTAATAATTTTATGAGAATGATTGATGATGCTAAAAAAAATAAATTTGATTTGATTATTACTAAAGAGATATCTAGATTTTCTAGAAATACTTTAGATAGTATTAAATATACTAGACTTCTTTTATCTTATGGGGTTGCTGTTTTATTTGTAAATGACAATATTAATACAATTTGTTCTGATTCTGAACTTCGTCTTACTATTATGGCTAGTATGGCTCAGGATGAAATCCGTAGGTTATCTGAACGCGTTAAATTTGGAATGAGACGTTCTATTGAAAGAGGAGAAATTCTTGGTAATGATATGCTTTATGGATATAGGAAAAATAAAAGTGTTGGATCATTATTTATTGTTGAAGAAGAAGCAGAACTTGTAAGACGTATTTTTAGATTATACGCGATTAATCAATATTCTCTTTCTAAAATTTCTAAACTTTTCAATAGTGAAGGATTAGTTACAAGGGAGTCTAAAAAGTGGACGGTTGTTACCTTATCTCGAATGATTAGTAATCCAAAATATAAAGGTTATTATTGTGGTGGAAAAACTGAAATTGTTGATTATATGACTAAAAGGGTTAAATATATTGGAAAAGATAGTTGGAAAATGTTTGAAGATAAGAAAAAAATTCCACCAATTGTTAGTGAAGCTTTGTGGAATTTAGCTAATGAAAGATTATGTAGTAGAAAAAAATCATTTAAGTTTAAGAAAGAGAATAAAGATATTTTTGATGGAAATCTGTATAGTGGTAAAATTTTTTGTAAGAGAGATAAAATGGTTTTTTATAGAAGAAAATATAGAAAAAAAGTAAATGATATTTCTTGGATATGTTCTGGATGCTTAACTAATGGAAAGAAATTTTGTGATTCAGCTAATGTTAGAGAGTCTGAGCTTAATTATATTTTTAAAGATTTAATGAATTATTTTGATTGTTTTTTATCTAATATTTTTCTTTTTTTAAAAGAATGTTATAAAGGTACTGATTCGGTTACTAATAAATTATTTGATTTGTTAAAGAAAAAACAGCATATCTATAATAAAAAAAATAAATTATTAAGTTTAAATATAGATGGTATTATTTCTTCTTTTGAATTTTTAAATAATAATGAATGTTTAAATAAAGAGTTATTATGTTTAGATGATTCTATTAAGAAATTATTTGAAGTGGATAATATTTTATTAAATGTTAATTTAGCCTTATTAGAAAAAATATATTCAAAAAAAGTTTTGAAGAAAATTATTTCGATGGTTGTAAAAAAAATTTTTGTATGTAAAGAAGACAATAACATTTCTTTAGATATATATTTTGATTCTTATTTTAGTGGTAATAAAATGATTTGTAAGTATTATAGTTTTACGCGAGGGTATGATACTAGAAATACTAGAAGATATTCTGTTTATTATAAAGTTAATTGTTATATTAATTAATTTTTATTCTAAATATATTTATTTAAAATATATTTATATTGGTAGGTGATGTTTATTAATAATAAGAATTATTTTTATGTTGGTATTGTTTCTTTTATTGTTTTAATAGCCTTTTTTTTGTTATTTCCAAAGGGTGAAGAGAAGGCTTTAATTGATACTCTTCCGGTGTCAAGTGATGAAGAAAGTATTACTAAGTCAAATAGTGGGATTTTTAGTAAATTTAGTACTTTGGCTGAAAATAAAGTTAAATCCATGTCATTAGATGAAAAGATTGGTCAATTGTTATTAGTTCAATATCCTAATAGTGGTGCAATTGATGCTGTAAAAAAATATAAGCTTGGTGGATTTGTTTTTTTTGAAAAAGATTTTAAAGATAAAAGTGAAAACGAAGTAATTAATATGATAAAAGATGTTCAAGAGGCCTCTTCAATTCCTCTTCTTACTGCGGTTGATGAAGAAGGTGGAAGTGTGGTTAGAGTAAGTAGTAATTCAAATTTAGTTAATCAAAAATTTTCTTCTCCTAGAGAACTTTATTTAGATGGTGGTTTTGAATTGATAGAAAAGGATACAAAAGAAAAAAGTAAAGTTTTAAATAATTTAGGTCTTAATGTTAATCTTGCTCCTGTAGTTGATGTATCTGTTAATTCTAGTGATTATATTTATAATAGAACTTTAGGAGAGAATACTACTCTTACTTCTACTTATGCTAAGACAGTTATTAGTGCAAGTAAAAATAGTGGAGTTTCTTATGTTATGAAACATTTTCCGGGATATGGCAATAATCTTGATACTCATGATGGAGAGGTTATCGATAATAGAACTTTTTCGGAAATAGAAACTAATGATTTACCACCTTTTGAAGAAGGAATTCTAGCTGGTGGTGAAGCAATTTTGGTTAGTCATAATACTGTTGTTAATATTGATAGTAATAATCCTGCTTCACTTTCTTTAAGTGTTAATTCACTTCTTAGAAATAATCTTAATTTTACAGGTGTAATTATTACAGATGATTTGTCTATGGGAGCTGTATCTTCTATTGATAATGTAGTTGTTAAAGCACTTTTAGCTGGAAATGATTTAATTATGGTGTCGGATTATGAAAAAAGTTTTAAAGAAATAAAAGATGCTCTTGATAGTGGGGAACTTAGTGAAGATATAATTGATGAAGCTAATAGAAGGATTATATCTTGGAAATATTATAAAGGTTTAATGTATGATAAATAAAATATTAAAGCTTAGAAAATTATTCTAAGCTTTATTTTTATGATAAAATAAAAATAGGTGATAGGTGTGAATAAATATAAATTAATTGCTACTGATTTTGATGGTACTTTATTAGATAGTGAAAAAAATATTTCTAAAGAAAATATAGAAGCTTTAAAAAAGTGTAAAGAAAAAGGATATTATATTGTTGGCGTTACTGCGAGAACTTCTCAAAGTGTTTTTTCGGTTGTAGATCCTCTTATTTTTGATTATTTTATATTAAATAATGGTACTCATGTTTATGATGTTTTAAACAGTTGCCTTAATACAGTTGTATCAATAAAAAAAGAAGAATATATTTTGCTATTTAATGAAATGAAATCATTATGTAAAGAAATTGATTTTTGTTCTGGAAATTTTTATTATGTTTATGGTAATGATTCTGTAAAAAAGTCTTTTATTAGAAATATTTCTAGTATTGATGAGATTGATGATGAGATTGGGAGAATGAACTTGTTTCTTCATGATGTAGAAAAGATAGAGTATTATTGTGATTTAATTAATAAAAAATATCCTTATATTAATTGTTTTATTATGCAGGATTCTGATGATGTTTATAAATGGTTAGCTCTTCTTCCTAAAGGTTTTTCTAAACTTTCTACATTAAAAGAATTGGGAATTGAGATAGGTGTTAGTTTAGATGAAATGATTTTCTTTGGTGATGGTCCGAATGATTTAGAAGTAATTGGTGAGGTTGGATGTGGAGTTGCTATGGAAAATGCTCTTGATATTGTTAAAGATAAGGCTTCTACAAGTACTCTTTCTAATAATAATAGTGGTGTATCTTATTTCATTAATAAAAATTTATTTTAATAATTTAGGTTGTGTTATAATTAAGTGGGTGTAAGTTTATGAAGAAAACTTTGATAATAGTGCTTATTTCTTGTTTTGGGATTTTCATTGTTTTAACTTTAATTTTAAATAGTAAGGATGAAAACTATATTATTTTTGATAATAATCTTTTTCTTTCTATTAACGATGGTAGGGTATCAGAAATATCTAGTGACTTATTATTTGATAGAGATTATAATGCTTTTTATCAAAAGGAATATATTGGAAAATATGAACTTCATAGTATTGATGATGAGTTTGGAAAGCTTTTCTTTAGTAATTCTAAAAGTGATGATACTTATTCTTTTGAGACCCCTTATTTAGCAATAACTCCTGGAATTAAATTTATTCCTTTTGAGGCGGTAGATGCTGATATAAACGATTTATCCTTATTGTCATTTGACTTGGATAAATATTGGATCTCTAGTATTGATGATTTAAATGTTTTTAAAAAAGTTATATTTGATGTTGATAATGATGATGTTGATGAAACAGTATATTATGCTTCATATTGGAATTATTTAGATACTGGAGCAGATTTGGATAAATCTTTTTCTATTACATTTTTAGTAGATAACAATAAGGTTTATGTGTTAGACGATGCGGTTTTCTATGGTACTTCCTTAGATGATGACGAAGTGTTTTATACTATGGATAATGTTGTATTAGAATATTTGTTGGAAGTTGATGGTTCTATAGTTATGGTTGTTGCTTCAAAATCTATTGATGTTTCTTTTTATTCTCTTTATGAGTTTAATGATGAGCGTGTGATTAATTATTACTCTTAAGGATGGTGGCTTATATATGATTGATATTTTGGTAATAGATGCTAATTGTGATTCTATATTTACTCCTGAAGCTTTAGAATTAATAAGGCAGTTTCTTGGGTATTTTAGAATTTTGGCTCCAATTTTGTTAATTTTACTTACTAGTATTGATTATGCAAATGTTGTTCTTTCTGGAGATAAAGATTCTGTTACAAAGGCAAATGGGAAAGTTGTTAAAAGAGTTATTGCTACAATTTGTTTGTTCTTTGTTCCAACTTTTGTTAATTTATCTTTAAATATAGCGTCAATAAATGGGTTAACATCTGACTATATGTGTAGTAGTGCTACTGGGACAGAAGCAAAGAAAGCAGTTGCTTTAATAGGGGGAAAAGAGGAAGAATTTAAGCCAAATGTAAATTTGAATAATGGCGTTGTTGATATCGATGATAGTAATCAAAACGGTGAATTGGAAAATGGAGATTTTCCTAGTGTTGGAGATTATGCAAATGTTGGTAATACAGTTTGTTTAAAAGACCAAGCTGGACTTCGTGATAAATATCAAGTAGAACTTGAATCCAAAGTAAAAAAAGC
>JAGALD010000049.1 GCA_017625395.1 Bacilli bacterium
AATAAACAATACCAAAAAAAGGAGTGAAAATAACCTTTCAAGGAAATTAGGAAAATATTTTGTCGAATATGGTATCATTAAATACGTGCATGTTAGTAGTAGTGGCCATAGTAGTGAAGTAGAGAAATACAAAAAAGAATGTGAGGTGCTAGTAACTATGAGAGGACGCGTAAAATGGTTCAATAATGAAAAAGGATACGGTTTCATCGATTATAAAGACAATGAAGATATCTTTGTTCATTATTCTGCAATAAGTCAAGATGGATATAAAACATTATCTGAAGGACAATATGTAGAATTTAATTTACTAGAAACAACTAAGGGATATCAAGCTCTAGATGTTGTCGTTATCAAAGAAGCAACTACCACAAAATAGGTAGTTTTTTTTCTACTTTTGTGTTAATATATAAGTAGGAGGATGATTTATGGAAATTTTTGTTCGTGGAGACAATGTAAAAGTCACAGAAGCAATAGAAAGTTATATTGGTGAAAAATTAAAAAGAATAGAGAAATACATTGGTGACTCCGAAACAGTAAGAGCTACTGCAGTAATCAACGTTAAGAATCATAATCAAAAAGTTGAAGTTACAATACCGCTAAAAACATTTATTTTAAGAGCAGAAGAGACTCAAGATGATTTATATGCAGCGATTGATATTGTAACAGATAAACTAGAAAGACAAATAAGAAAAAATAAGACAAAATTACAAACTAAAAAGATGAAAGAGGTAAGTTTTAAAGAATTTGTAATAGATGAAATAGAAGAAGATGATGAAGATAGTGAAGAAAAAATTGTTAAAAGAAAAACTATCGAGGTAAAACCTATGAGTGAAGAAGAAGCAATATTACAAATGGAACTTCTTGGACATCAATTTTATATATTTAAAGATTCTGAAACATTGAAACCAGCAGTAGTTTATAAAAGAAAAGAAGGAAATTACGGAATAATCGAATCTGAATAAAAATTAATGAGCGCTAAGGCGCTCTTTTTTATATGCAAACATAAAAAATACTTTAAATATTTAGTATATTTTGGTACAATATGTGGTATGGGGATGATATTAAATGAATATATTTAAAAGATTATTTGATCATGAATATAAAGAATTAAAGAAATTTTCTGCATTAGCAGATAAAGTAGTAGCGTTAGATGATGAATATCAACAATTATCTGACTATGAATTAAAAGCAAAAACAGATGAATTTAGAAACAGATTAAAAGATGGTGAAACATTAGAAGATATACTACCAGAAGCATTTGCAACTGTAAGAGAAGCTGCATATAGAGTAATTGGATTAAAACCATTTTATGTACAAATTATAGGTGCTATAGCATTACATTTTGGTAACATAGCAGAAATGAAAACAGGTGAAGGTAAAACACTTGTTGCAACAATGCCAGCATATCTTAATGCATTATCTGGTAAAGGAGTTCATGTAATAACAGTTAATGAATATCTTGCTGAACGTGATAGTAATTGGATGGGAAATATCCATAGATTTCTAGGACTAACAGTAGGAACTAACTTAAGAAGTTTGACTCCAAAAGAAAAGAAAGAACAATACGAATGTGATATTTTGTATTCTACTAATAATGAATTAGGTTTTGACTATCTAAGAGACAACATGGTTGTTAAAAAAGAAAATAGAGTACAACGTGGGCTTAATTTTGTAATTATAGACGAAGCAGACTCAGTATTAATCGATGAAGCAAGAACTCCATTAATAATATCTGGTGGAGAAGTTAAGAGTGCATCTTTATATATTGATGCAGATGTTTTTGTTAAATCATTAAAGAAAAATGATGATTATTTATATGATGAAAAAACAAAAGGTGTAACATTAACAGAAAATGGTGTTAAAAAAGCAGAGAAAGCATTCAAAATAGATAACTTATATGATGTAGAACAAACATCACTAGTACATCACATTAATCAATCATTAAAAGCAAACTATAGTATGAAAAATGATGTCGACTATGTTGTACAAGATGGAAAAATTGTAATCGTAGACCAATTTACTGGACGTTTGATGAAAGGACGTGCATTTAGTGACGGACTACATCAAGCAATTGAAGCAAAAGAAGGAGTGCAAATTCAACAAGAAACAAAGACTCTTGCTACAATAACATTCCAAAACCTATTTAGAATGTATAAAAAAATATCAGGTATGACTGGTACTGCAAAGACAGAAGAAGAAGAATTTAGAAATATTTATAACATGTTTGTAATCTGTATACCTACTAATAAAGAAATCGCAAGAGTAGATTCACCAGACTTAGTTTATTCAACACAAGCTGGAAAATATAAAGCTTTAATTAGAGAAATCGAGGAAAGACACAAAAAAGGTCAACCAGTTCTAGTAGGTACAATAGCAATTGAAACAAATGAATTAATTAGTTCAATGTTAAAGAAAAGAAAAATTCCACATGAAATACTTAATGCTAAAAACCATGCAAGAGAAGCAGAGATAATTGCAAAAGCTGGTGAAAAAGGAGCTGTTACAATTGCAACTAATATGGCAGGACGTGGAACTGACATTAAACTAACAGAAGAAACAAAAGTTCTAGGAGGACTTTGCGTATTAGGTACAGAACGTCATGAATCAAGACGTATTGATAACCAGTTAAGAGGACGTTCAGGAAGACAAGGAGACCCTGGATTTACACAATTCTATGTATCAATGGAAGACGAATTAATGGTTCGTTTCGGTAGTGATAGAATTAAGAGAATGATGCAAGCAGTTGGACTTGAAGAAGATCAACCAATTCAACATAGTATGTTCTCAAAGGCACTATCTACGGCACAAACTAGAGTAGAAGGAAATAACTTTGATATAAGAAAACAATTACTTCAATATGATGACGTTATGAATAATCAAAGAGAAATAATGTATCAAAGAAGAAATGAAGTTTTAGATAATGAATCAATTCATGATGCAGTATTAGAATCAATGAGAAATAATGTAACTGATTTAGTTAAATCACACTTATATCCAGAAGGTTCTTTATCAAAAGATGATATAAAAGATATAGTTAAGACAGTTAATGAAAAGCTTTTACGAAATGATATAAATGAAAAAGACTTATTAGATGAAAAAGAAGATAAGATAATTGAATTTATCTATGATAAACTAATTGAAGAATATGAAGAAAAAATTAAAGTAGTTCCAAAAGAAATAAGTGATGAGTTTGAAAAAGTTATCATGCTTAACGTAATCGATAAATATTGGACTGATCACATCAATACAATGTCACATTTACGTGAAGGAATTCACCTAAGAAGTTATGGACAAAATGATCCATTAAGAGCATATACTGTTGAAGGATTTGAACTTTTTGACAATATGATGCAAAAGATTGATCAAGATGTTACTACTTTCCTAATTAGAGCAGAAGTTAAACAAAATATGGAAAGAAAAGAAGTAGCTAAAAACAAAATAACTAATGATGGAAAAGACACTGCAAAAGCAGCACCAAAGAAATCACAAAAAGTTGGAAGAAACGATCCATGTCCATGTGGAAGTGG
>JAGALD010000050.1 GCA_017625395.1 Bacilli bacterium
CGCCCTGACTCATAAGCTTTTCTTATTCCATCAATTCCTTCAACTATTGCGCCTGTTGGAAAATCAGGACCTTTAACAATCCCCATTAATGTATCAAGTGTACAATTTGGAGAATCAATTCTTTTTATAGTTGCATCAATTACTTCTCCTAAGTTATGAGGGGGAATATTTGTTGCGTATCCTGCTGAGATACCTGTTGCTCCATTTACTAAAAGGTTAGGAAATTTTGCTGGAAGAACAGTTGGTTCAAGCTCTGTATCATCAAAGTTTGGTGCCATTGCAACAGTATTTCTATCTAAATCTTTTAATAATTCATTGCTTATTTTTGAAAGTCTTGCCTCAGTATAACGCATTGCAGCGGGACTGTCTCCGTCCATCGAACCATTATTACCATGCATATCAATATATGTAGTATTCTGTTTCCACCACTGACTCATACGAACCATAGCATCATATATAGATGTATCACCGTGTGGATGGTAATTACCCATTACAGCTCCTACAGTTTTAGCACTTTTACGATATGGATGGTCATATGTATTTTTTTCTTTATACATACCATATAAGATTCTTCTTTGAACTGGTTTTAGTCCATCTCTTACATCTGGAATTGCTCTATCTTGAATGATGTATTTAGAGTAACTTCCAAATCTTTGCCCCATTATATCTTCAAGTGAATACTCATATATCCTTTCTATTGCATCTTTCATAATTATCACCTACTTTAGATCACTGTTATTTATTAATAAATGATTGTATGTATTTATATAAAGTTTATCTATATTTTCTTTTGAATCATTTAATATTTTATTTATAATTTTCTTTGTATAAATCAAGTTAAGATTATCTTGATATTCTGAATTTTCTAAGCATCCTGTATTAGGATGTAATTCACTATACTTATCAAACGATAGTTTTAAGTCAGTTGGTTTAACCTTTTTTATTATTTTTCCATATATGAAACAAGATTTTTCATCATCTGTTGAAAAGAATATATTTTCTAAATCGGTTATACTTGCTCTTCCTTCTTCTAATAAATAATATAGAGTCATACCAAGTTTACTAAATTCGTTTAATCTATTTTCTAGCTTTTTGCTTGTTTTTTTATCTGCTATTAAAGCCATTACTACACCACTTTCTATTCTAGTCGATTTGATAGTCATCTTCTAGTGAGAATTCAACATTTTCTTCAATCCATTCTTTTCTTGGTTCAACACTGTCTCCCATTAAAACACTAACTCTTTTATCTGCTAATTGTGCATCATCAATTTTTACTCTAATTAACATTCTAGTATCTGGGTTCATTGTAGTTTCCGCTAATTGATCGGCATTCATTTCACCTAATCCTTTGTAACGTTGAACTTCACATTTTTTATTTTTTGTTTTTTCTTTCATTTCTTCAATATTGTAAGCATATTCGATATTTTTCCCAGATGTAATTTTAAACAATGGTGGAAGTGCAATATAAAGTCTTCCTGCTTCAACCAATGGTTTCATATATCGATAGAAAAATGTTAGAAGTAGACATTGAATGTGTCCTCCATCTTCATCGGCGTCGCTCATGATAATAACTTTATCATATTCACAATCATCTATCTCAAAGTTTGGTCCATACCCTGCTCCAATGGTATAAATCATTGTGTTAATTTCTTCATTTTTAAATATATCATCTAGATTTGCTTTTTCTGTATTTATTACTTTACCACGAAGTGGAAGAATTGCTTGGAATTTTCTATCTCGTCCTTGTTTTGCTGAACCACCAGCTGAATCTCCTTCGACTAAGAACAATTCATTTTTATTTTTATTTCTTGATTGTGCAGGAGTTAGTTTACCAGATAATGCATGTTCTTTTTTACTATTTGTCTTTCCTTTTCTAGCTTCTTCACGCGCTTTTCTTGCAGCTTCTCTTGCAATTTTACTTTTTAATGATTTATCTAATATATCAGTTGCAACTTTTTTGTTTTCTTCTAAGAAAAATTGAAGTTTTTCACTAACTATTGTTTCTACAACTGTACGAGCGATTGGCGTACCAAGTTTTCCTTTTGTTTGTCCTTCAAATTGAAGAAGTGCTTCAGGAACTTTTAGGCTAATTATTGCCGTTAATCCCTCACGTACGTCGCTTCCTTCTAGTGGTTTATCTTTTCCTTTTACATATCCATTATTTTTTGCATAATCATTAAAGACACGAGTTAATGCAGTTTTGAAACCTACTTCATGACTTCCTCCATCTGGAGTTTTAACGTTATTTACGAAAGATACAATATTTTCTTGATAAGTATCTGTATATTGTAACGCAATATCTACTTCAATTCCATCTTTGCTTCCTTCAAAAGCAATTACTTTATGAAGGGCATTTTTTTCATCGTTTAAATATTCAACAAATTCTTTTATACCGTTTTCATAACAAAATTTATTGTTTCTTCCTGTTTCCTCATCATACACTTCAACAGTTAGTCCTTTAAGAAGAAACGCTGATTCTTGCATTCTTTCACAAATAGTTGTAAATGAAAAGTTAGTTACTGGGAAGATAGTATCATCTGGCATAAATCTAACTGTAGTACCTGTTTTATTTGTTGTAGCAACTTTTTTTAGTGGAACAACAACTTTACCACCATTTTCAAAGCGAATATAATATTCAAACTTTTCACGTTTTATATTAACTTCCATCCATTTAGAAAGGGCATTAACAACACTGGCACCTACTCCATGTAATCCCCCAGATACTTTATATCCAGATTCTTCAAATTTTCCACCCGCATGTAAAATAGTATAAATTACTTCTGGAGTACTTCTTCCTGATTCATGGGTACCAACTGGAACACCTCTTCCATGGTCTTCAACACTTACACTACCATCTTTATGCATAGTAATTTTTATATAATCCCCGTAACCATTAATAACTTCATCTATAGCATTATCTACAATTTCCCAAACAAGGTGATGTAATCCTTTTTTGTCTGTTGAACCAATATACATACCTGGTCTTTTACGTACTGCTTCTAATCCTTCTAATATTTTTATCGAACTTTCATCATATTTAAGTCCCATTCTATCAACTCCAACTAATAAACATTAAATTTACAGATAAAAAATAAGCTATTGCTAACTTATTTTTACACACATATAAAATATAACACATTTAACAAAATAAAAACAAGGTTTTCTTTTGTTAAAGTTTTTTCGGATCCTTTTTTTCTTGTTGTTCAATATTTCTTTTGTAAGCAACATAAAGTGATCTAAATTCACGATAATTTGAAAATGATTCTGCTAGTCTTTGATAAAGTGCTGTATCTAATACTCCGCTCATTGATGCACGAATCAATTTAACATTATGATCGTTTACTTTAGTATCATTTGATTTAGAATTAAAAACTGAATCAGCAAATCCATTTTCATAATTTCTTAATCTATAAAACATATCATGGAAAACTTCATTTGTTGTTGGATCGTTTAAATTAACCTTACCACCATTAGCTGCTGATGCAATTTTATGTAGAGTATCATCTTGCCATACTGCACAAAGGCTTTTTTCTTCTCCTGTTTGACTTTTATAATCAATAGTGATTGTGGATGAAAATTCTTCCTGTGGTATTCTTTCTTTATTTAAATATCCAATAAATTCTATTGGCCCGTCAAATGCTGTTGTTAGTGAATCGATTGTTGCTAGTGAAACAGAATTTATTCCTTCTTGATATTCTTCTTCTGTGAAATCTAACATTTCTTTTGAAAAATCAAATATTTCCTTTTCGCCATCGAGTGTACTACTTTTTACTAAAGAATATCTTCCTTTATTAACATTCATATTATACCTCCATTTTTAAGAACTAATATACGTATTTTAACTTAACACGATATAGGGTTAAAATCAATATCAATTTTTATTTTTTGATTTGTCTTGTAATAATCTAATACTTTTTCTAAGTATGAATAAAGATTTTCTTCTTTCTTGTATTTTATAAGTATTCCAAATCTATAAGTATTTTTTATTTTAAAAGTACTTCCAATAGATGGACCTAATACTTTAGAATTTAATAAATTTTCTTTAAGTCTGATAGATATTTTATTACTTTCATTTTTTGCAAGGTCATAGTCAGTACTAATTACTTTAATTGATACTAAATAGCAATATGGTGGATAATTAAGTTCTCTTCTTATTTGCATTTCTTGCTTAAAAAAAGTTATATAGTCATGTTTACTTGCTAACTCAATAGCATAATGTTCCTTGTTAAATGTTTGAATTATTACATTTCCCTTTTTTTCTCCTCTTCCGCTTCTTCCTGATACTTGTGATAAAAGTTGAAATGTATATTCGCTACTTCTAAAATTAGGTATCATAAGGGATGTATCAGCATTTATTACACCTACTAGTGTTACATTTGCAAAATCTAGTCCTTTAGCAATCATTTGTGTTCCAAGTAAAATATCATATTCATGATTTCTAAATGACTCAATTATTTTTTCGTGTGCTCCTTTAGTACTAGTAGTATCAAAATCCATTCTTATTACTTTTGCATTAAATAATTTAATTAATTCTTCTTCTATTTTTTCAGTTCCAACACCTAAGTTTTTAATTGCTTCTTCATGACAATTTGGACATATTTCATGTCGCTTTGTAGCATAACCACAATAATGGCATCTTTCCATATCACTTGTCTTATGATAAGTAAGAGTTATATCGCAATTTGGGCATTTACTTACATAACCACAATTAGAACATGTTACAAATGAAGCATATCCTCTTCTATTTAAAAGAAGAATTACTTGTTCTTTTCTGGAAAGCGCGTCATTAATATTATCAATTAATACTTTCGAGAAGTAACTTCCTCTTTTAGATTCTTTATTCATATCGACAATTAAAACATTAGGTAATTCTTTTTTATTTGCTCTATTCTTAAGTTCTATTAATTGATATTTTTTCGCAATTACTTTGGCATAACTTTCTAAAGATGGGGTTGCACTTCCTAAGACTACTTTTGAATTATGTTTTTTACTTCTTTCAATTGCTATATCAATTGCATTATATTTAGGAGTACTTTCTTGCTTATACGTTGATGTATGTTCTTCATCTATTATAAAGACACCTATATTTTTAAGTGGTGCAAAAATAGCGCTTCTTGCTCCTATTACGATACTTACTTCTCCTCTTGCTATTTTTCTATATTCATCATACTTTTCTCCATCGCTAAGTCTACTGTGCAAAATAGCAATATTTTCTTTAAAACGTGAAGAAAATCTACCAACCATTTGAGGTGTAAGTGATATTTCTGGAACTAGTACTATAGCAGTTTTCTTTTCTTGCAACATTCTTTCAATTATTTCCATATATACTTCTGTTTTACCACTACCAGTTACACCATGTAATAAAAAAACTTCATTTTTATTGGGATTAGATAAAACAGTATCTACAGCATTTTTTTGTTCAGAATTCAATTCATGTTTTGGATAATCGTTAAAAGTATTATTTTTTAATCTATATTTTTCTATTAATACTTCTTTTAAAATATTTTTATTTAATAAAGTTTTAAGACTGGACTGTGATATTTTATTTAAATATTCTTTTTTATTATTTAAAGAAATGACTTCATTAATTATTTGTTGTTGTTTATCATTAAATTTATAATTTGATAGATCTTGGATACTGATATTTAATTCAATGTACTTATCATAAGATTTATTTGCTTCATATTTACTTTTGGCTTTAAGTGCTTTTGGAAGCATTACTTGGTACGCACTTATTAAAGTACAAAGAGTTGTTTCTTTAATAGTTTTTCCTAATTCTAAAAGTTCATCATTTAGTATTACTTCATCATCGATTAGTCTTTTTATATCTTTAAGTTCCATATTTTCTTCATCTTTCGAAAGACTTAAGACAAATCCCTCTAGATATTGTTTTCCAAAGGGTACTTCAACTCTTATACCTATTTTAATATTTTCTTCTAATTCAAAAGGAACTCTATAGGTAAAGGTTTTATCTATATTTCTATTTGATAATTCTACTAAAACATTTGCTACCATAATCCATCTCCTACAAATATGATAACACTTATTTATTATGAAATGAAAGAAAAAAGACTTAATATTTAAGTCTAATTTTTATTTATTCTATCTAAATTATAACACACTGGTTTAAATGTTTTTCTATGTTCTTCTATTATTCCATATTTTTCTATTGCTTCAATGTGTTTTTTAGTAGGATACCCAGCGTTATCTTTAAATCCATACATTGGATATTTTAAATCTAATTCATCCATCATTCTATCACGTGTTACTTTTGCTATTACACTTGCTGCTGCAATAGTGATACTTTTTAAGTCTCCTTTAATTATTGATGTATTCGGTATACTTAAGTTATCAAGTTTCATTGCATCAATTAATACATGTTCAACATTTACTTGCTTATTTGCTTCTTCAATTGACTCGTACATTGCAAGTTTTGTTGCTTCATAGATATTTACTTCATCTATTACTTTTTCATCTTTTATTCCAATACCTACAGCTAAAGCATCTTTCATAATAATATCAAAGAATTTTTCTCTTTGTTTTTTAGAAAGTTTTTTTGAATCAGTTAATCCTTCGAGAATGTATCCTTTTGGTAATACTACGCATGAAGTTACAACAGGTCCTACTAATGGTCCACGTCCAACTTCATCAACTCCAGCTATAAATGAAACCCCTTTTTCATATAACTCTTTTTCGTATAATGTATTATCAATAATCTCTTTCAATGTTATACCTCTATTTCTTTTTGGTTGTTATCGTAATCTAATAAAGTTACGTCATTTAAATAATCACTACTTACATATACGTTAATAGTTGGATATTTAAATAAATTATAATTATATAATGTTTTATCTCTTATTGTATCAATAACTAATTTCAAAACATAATCAAAATCTTTTATATGGAAATCAAGTTCACTGTTAAATTCCATAAATAAATCATCATTATCATTAAAATAATATGTATAATTTGCGTTTGCTGTATCAAAATACTCAAGCTCTACTCTTATTTGATTTACTAATGTGTCATCAGTATAAACATGAATATTTTCATATTTAGAACCTGACTTTAATATTATGTCTTGACCTCTCATAACATCAAAATACATTATTTTATTTTCAATTTTAAAACCTGTTGGAAGAGTACTATTTACTTCATAACCACTTGTTTCATAACTAAATAATAGTAAACTAAATAAGAAAAATATTGACATTATAGCAATCGTTCTTTTTCTTACTATACTACCAAGATTAAAAAACTTATATTGAATGTTTCTAAAGATTGAATAACATATAAATGTTAAAATTACTGTTATTAATATTAGGCTAGCTGAATACATTCCATTAATTAACATATAAACTTGTAATGTTAAAAATGCTAATAAGAATGCTATAGAAATACATAAAAATAGTAAAAATGGAACAGATAGATATTTAAGTACTGATGAAGTAGTGTTAAAGAATTTCTTTTTCTTTTTGTTCATTTCTTGATCTTTAACATATAATCTTTTGTAATAAGAACTGTTCATAAATATCTTTAAATTTTTAAACAATAAATAAAGAGTTAATAGCCATCTTGCAAATTCAATTATAGTTGTCCATATTAATGATAGTATCCCTCTAAGAGATACTGCAATTGAGTAAATTAAATCTACTCCTATTTCTCTTAATATAGTAAATACTCCATTAATAATTAATAAATAAAATGCTAAAACAATAAATTTGAAAAGCCAAAAGTACACATTATTTTTTTGATCATCAATCTTTTTTTCTGTTTTTAAAGTTGAATTAATTCTTAAAGATAATGCATCTAATATGTCATCACCTTCTGTTCGTTCAACAATTTTGTCTTTTGCCATCACACTCACCTTCCTTATAATAAAATTATAACAAAACTATTAAAAAAGTAAAATAAAAAAGTAGAGTTTTAAACTCTACTTTTTATGAGCCTGTACTGCTGTATTTTTTCATTCCTTTATTAAATAACCAGATTGAAGGTATTAAATAAAGAAAAACAAATATTGGTGCTAACATATATAAAATGTTATTACTTTTTCCAGTAAAATATAAAAGTGGATAATAGTTAACTAATCCATAAGGAATGATTACTGTAAAGAATATAACGAACCCTTTTTTAAATATTCCTATTGGGTACTGTGCCATATACTTCCCTCCATCCATAAGCAAGTTTCTTATTTCAAGTCCTTGAATGGTTATAAAACAGTAGCAAGCTGATATAACAAATATTGAGAAGAATATTACTATCGAACTAATTAGCATAAAAAGTAAACATAGTACTTTTAATATAGTCCATTCTATATTTAGATTAAGTAATGCTACTACTAATACAATTAAAGACTGAATAAAACGGGCAAGTTTAATTGGATCAAAGTCAGAACACAATACTTGTAATAAAACATTTTTTGGTCTTAATAATAATCTATCAAAATCTCCATTTATAATTAATTTATCAAATCTGTCTATACCACGAGCAAATACTTCGCAAAAACTATATCCAAAATGAATTACTGCAAAGCAAAGTAAGACTTCATATAATGTAAAACCCTTAATATTATCGAACTTATTGAACAATGAAAGAATTACAAAGTAATATGAGAAAAATACCACTATTTGAGATAGAAATGCTGTTACGAAAGATGCTCTATATTCAATTGCAGATTTAAAATGTAAACTTATTGCTTTTAAATATACTTTCATAATTACCCTCCTTGTACTACTACTCTTTTTAAGAGTTTTTTAGTTAATATATATCCTAAAGAAACTAATATTATTGTCCAAATTATTTGTATTATAATTCCAAATAATCCATCTTGAATAGTTACATTACCAGAATATATTCTAAAGGGTAAATCACAAACATATTTAAATGGAAGAAAATTTCCTATAGTTTGTAAAAAGTTTGGGAAAAATGGTGTTGGAACAAATCCTCCTGAAAATAAATCTGCAACTGCTGCAAATATATTAGTTATACCCTTTTCATCCATTGTTTTAAGGGTAATAACATTATACATTGCAACGATAGAAGTCATTAAAAAGATTCCAATAGATATCGTTATAATGAATAAAATAAAATGTATAATGCTTGCTGGCAGGGATAATCTATACGGTGCTGGTAAAAATAATATTATTGCAATAAAAGGAATACTTCTTAAAAATACCATAGAAAGTCTTTGGCCTAATATTTTAAAGTACCACATAAAATAAATATTTTTAGGTCGTGCTAATTCATAAGCTAAATCACCTTTTTTAATCATTTCAATTATTTCCCTATCTTTGTATTCTAGTGTTAATAACGAATAAAATATTTGATTAAGCCAGAGATAAGATATAAGTTCAGTTAGACTCATTGGTGTATTTGCATCTCCTGATTCATAGAAAGCTAAATATACCATAATAATTACAATTCCAAAAAAGAACTGAGTTGCTACGCCTGTTATTGCAGCAAATCTATATTGTAGACCAGAAATAAATCTTAATTTAAAGTATGATAAGTAGAATTTCATATCTCATACTCCTTATATAAATCAACGATAATATCATCAATACTTTCATTATCAATTTCGATATCTTTTATAGATATATTTTTGGTTACAATATTTAAAAAATCTGAAACATTTAATGTTTTACAATCAATTACAAATTCATATCCATCTGCAATCTTTTTACTAGATAGCACCCCTTTCTTTTTTATAGTTAGTTTGTCATTTGTAATAATTTTAATTTTTTTGTTAGTATCATATTTATTCTTTAACTTTAATAAAGAACCATCATATAATACTTTTCCTTTTCCTATTAGGACAATTCTTTTAGCAAGCGCTTCAATATCCGCCATATCATGTGTTGTAAGAATTATTGTTACTTTCTTTTCTTTATTTATCTTTTTTATGAAGTCTCTTACAATTTTTTTAGATACAGCATCTAGTCCAATAGTTGGTTCATCTAAAAATAAGATTTTAGGTTCGTGTAATAATGATGCGACAATTTCGCAGCGCATTCTTTGTCCAAGACTTAATTGTCTTACTGGTATTGTTACAATATCTTCAATATCTAACATCTTAATTAATTCATTTTTGATTTTTTGATATTTTTCTTCTTCGATATCGTAAACATCTTTCAGCAAATCGAATGTATCCATTGCGGGGATATCCCACCAAAGTTGACTTCTTTGACCAAAGACTACTCCAATGGATTTTACATATTTTTTTCGTTCTTTCCAGGGAACGATTCCATTAACCTTACATGTTCCAGAATCTGGTGTTAATATTCCACTAAGAATTTTAATCGTAGTAGATTTGCCTGCACCATTTGGACCAATGTAGCCAACAATTTCACCTTTTTCAATAGAAAATGAAATGTTTTCAATGGCTTTAACATATTTGTATTCTCTTTTGAAGAATGACTTAATTGCTTCTTTAAAGCCACTTTTTCGTTGTGCAACCTTGAAGGTTTTACATATGTTGTTCACTTCGATGAATGACATTTTATCACACTCCTTCCAACGCAAAAAAGCCACATATTTCTATGTAGTAAATAAAAATATATAGCTTTTGTGCAAAAACGTCATATTCATTATATAAATTGTTTTATTTAAATGCAATAAAAAATGAGCAAAAAGCTCATTAAATTATCCAAATAGGTAAAATCTACCATATGGATGAATTAAATATCCTGTTGTACCATCAGATAATGTTACTCTTAAGTCCATTACTGGATTTTGTTGGTTGGTATTTTCAACGAAATTAAGTATTTTAAATTTGGTATTTGAATCTAGTTTATTAATATTGTATTTTTTAGCTTCAGAAACACGATAATCGGTATCCGCATTATTACCTATATTTTTTTCATAATTTCTTAAATTTTCCAAGTCTGCTGTAAAGAAAGCATATTTTGATGTATATTCATAATCTTTGTTATAAGAAAAGTCTAATTTATGTTTTTCAAAAGTATTATTTTCGATTGTGTAATAACCATCGAAAACTTGAGGATTTACCCATGGCATAAATAAATCAGCAGCTAATACTTTACCTTTTCCATCACAATAGAAACCTTTTTTTACATCAAATTCACCTAATTTTATCATTTCACTACCAACTTTTCTATAAAAACGATACACTGGATCAGCACTAGGTCCGTCATCATAAACCCAAATATCTAAATATTTATCTGTACTATCTAAATCGACAATTCCAACTGAAGCAGTTGTTGATATCAACTCATAAATTGATGATCCATTATATTCAATAAAATAATATTCCCTTTCTAGCTCATCTATAACATGTTTGAATGTAACTTTATCAGTTGTACCATCAAAATCTAAATCATGAATAAATTCTTTATAATTTTTAACATTTGTGCTATCACTATATTCTATTGCTATTGTTTTAATATCATAAAACTCTCCTGATAACTGTGTCAATGTATCCTTTTTTTGTGGTTGAGGAAATGGCTCTGGCGTTGGCTCCGGTGTTGGTGTATTTAACTCATTATCATTATTTTCTGTTGTAGAATTATTATCTTCTATCGGTGGAGTTACTTCATTGTTATTTGTTTCTTCATTTGAGTTTGTGTCATTTTTCAATACAACAATATACACGCATAGAATAATAA
>JAGALD010000051.1 GCA_017625395.1 Bacilli bacterium
TATAACAAATTCTTTTTTTATTGTCAATGCTTTTTTTAGTTTTTTTGTTATATTCTTCAGCTGCTCTTTTCCTATGCGGGTTTCTTTGCAGCTGTGTTGTTAATTTATCACATTTATTCTCTTATAGTCAATACTTTTTTCACTTTTGACTTTTAGTAATTTGTTCATACATTTCATAATATTTTTTTATTATATCCTCATCAAATGCATATTCTTTATTCCTTACTGCTTCTATTAGTAAATCAAGTTCTTTATTAAGTATAGTATCAATTTGTTCCGGATAATTCATTTTCATCTTGTGATATTTATACTCGCTCTTATCAAGTATTTTAAAAGTCTTATCATTAAATACTCTTAAATCTAAATCATAGTCGATATATTTTATAGTTTCGTCTTCCATGACAAACGGAGAAGCCATATTACAATAGTAATATATGCCGTCTTTTTTATTTTGTCCTATTATATTAAACCATCTATCATAAAAAAAATATAATATTGCTGGTTCTTTTGTTTTCCATGTTCTTCCGTCTGCTTCAGTTACTTTTGTTTTATTATTTCCAAAAACTAGATATTCTTCTTTTATATCAAGAAGAATGGCTTCATCCCATGATCTGTGAATATTTCCGTTATGCTTATAACTGTGTATTGTATATTTTTTTCCTATTATTAATTCATCCATATCTTTTCCCCATCGCTTTATTACATCTAATATTTATATTAACACAATATTCTTATTTATGCATAAAAAAATACTACAACAGTAGTATTAGTTTAACTTTTTTATTTTATTTTGACAGGCTTTTTCTAAATACATTATTATATACACACTTATATAACTAACTGCAGGCGCTATTATTATATGTCCCGTAAATAGTGATAATACTAAAATAAATATGATACAAATGAAAATAGAATATGTCTTCTTATCCTTTATTATTAAATAACTTTTCTTTACAATATCTATCAATATATATGTATATATTGAAAAGAATAGTACAAAACCAATTATTCCATGACTGTAATATATATCAAAATAATCCATTTCTATCATTTTTGATTCTTTGTTGTTTTCATAATAGCCAATCCCAAACATCTTTTGGGGTATATTAACTTTCTCATATATTTTTGCTTTGTTGTCTAAAAAGGATAATCTCTGACTAAAAATGAAGTGATCAATTAATTGTGGATCTTCAAAAATATCATTAATGTCTTTTACTTCAAGAAAATCTAAATGTATATTTATATTTTTGTAAAAGGTTGTTTTAGGAATTATATATGCACCTAATGTAACGACTGCTATTAGTGTTAACGCTAATATATAAGTCTTTATTAAACTTTTTAATATTTTCTTCTTCATTAAAAACCAAAACATAAATAAAGCCGACGTAATTATTAATGCTAAAAATGGAGTTTTAGTACCTAAATTCAAAATAACCGTTATATATATGATAAAGATGAATACTTTAGTTATGTTAATTTTTCCATCAAATAAATACAATATAAATAATGGTGTTAATATAGATACAATCGCACTTATCTCGTTTGCTGAATAGAAAAATCCAACGCTTCCTTCCTTGGTTATCTCATAACTATCAAAACCAATATTTAGAATTTCTGGTATAAATATTAAGATAAGATATATCATTAATGTTGTTATTAAATGTTTTGTACTCCACTTTATTTCCGCTTTTATTGGATATATTGATATTAACAAAAGCGGAAAGTAAAATGTTTTAAGCGTTTTCTGTAGCTCGCCTAACATATTGTTTCCATTTTCATACAGTACTATTGAAATTACAAATCCAACTATATATATAAATGTAAATAAATAATACCATCCAACTTTCCTTTTTTTATAAACAAATAAAACGGAATACATAACAAATATCAAAAATAATATTCGTATAATTGATCCTAAAGAAAATGGAATTAACATAGTCTTAATTCCAATGGAAGTTAGTAAATCTAGAACGGGATGTAGCAAAAGAAAAGAATTAAGTATGTTACTAAAATATTTTTCAACTTTTCGTTTCATATTTAGCTCCTTTACAAAACCTAATCCCTATCACTTCTACCATATATTAAGATTAATCTTAAAATTTGTAATATTGCACTAATTACGCTAGCCACATATGTGTATGCTGCTGCTCTTAGCATTTTTTGGCTTGAAGGTACTTCTTCCTTCGTTAATATTGACAATTTTTCTAATTCTTCTGTTGCACGTTTTGAAGCATCAAATTCTACTGGCAATGTTACTAATTGAAATATTAATATTATTATTTCAAACGCAATACCAATCCAAACTAACTCTATGCTTCCAAACATAACTCCTATTAGAATAGAAATGTACCCTCCATATGAGGATAAATTTACTATTGGAATAATTGCACTTCTAAAACGCATAAATTTGTAGTTTTCTTTATCTTGGATTGCATGCCCAACCTCATGTGCAGCTACAGAACAACTTGCTATACTATTACCATGAAAAATATCAGATGAAAGTTTGACTACTTTTCTTGATGGATCATAGTGATCAGATAAAACACCTGCTGTTTCTGTTACATATACATTGTTAAGTCCATGCTTATCCAAAATTGCTCTTGCCACTTCAAATCCTGAAATATTCTTTTTAATACTTACTTTATTATACTTATTATACGAAGATGATACATACATTTGTGCTGCTGAAGTAATTACCAAAGCTATAATTATTAATAATATGTCCATAGTTCTCCTTTATATTATTTCATATGTCGTTTTATCACGACCATCTATTAATCTAATTCCTTTATCAAATAATTCTTCTCTTATTTTATCTGCTGTTTCATAATCTTTATTTTTCTTTGCTATATTTCTTTCTTCGATTTTCTTTAAAATCATTGTTTCAGTATCTTCATTTATACTTTTTTCCTCTTCAATTAAACCTAATGATAATACTTTATCAAAATCTTCGATTAGATATAATTTAGTAAAATCTGTTAGTTCTTCATCCTTAATTACATCATAAACTACTGTAATCATTGAAGAAGTATTTAAATCATTTGATATAGCTTCTTTAAATTTGTCTTTGTAATAATCTATTTTACTTTCATGTAAATCTGGAGTTCTATCTAATTGTTTAATTTTTTGTCTAAGTTTATTATATGCATTTTGTGCACCTTCTAATGCATCATAGCTAAATACTAATTGATTTCTATAATGACTATTTAGACAAAAATATCGGTATGCTAATGGATTATACCCTTTTTCTTCTAATAAATTAACAGTTAAAAAGTCTCCTTTTGATTTACTCATTTTTCCTGTCGAATCATTTAAATGTTCTCCGTGAACCCAATAATTACACCATTTGTGTCCTAAAAATGCTTCACTTTGTGCGATTTCATTTGTGTGATGTGGGAATATATTATCTACTCCACCACAATGTATATCAAGATATTCTCCTAAATATTTATAAGAAATACCCGAACATTCTATATGCCATCCTGGATATCCTACTCCCCAAGGAGAATCCCATTTCATTTCTTGGTTTGCAAACTTTGATACTGTAAACCATAATCCAAAGTCACCTGGATTTCGTTTGCTTTTATCTTCTTCAACAGTTTCTCTTACTCCAACGTAAAGTTCATCTGGATTTTTTCCAGATAATTGATAGTAGTTGTTAGATTTTGTTACATCAAAGTATATGTTACCATTTGATTCATAAGCATATCCTGTTTGTAATAATCTTTGAATCATTTCTATATACGTATCTATATGCTTAGTTGCTCTTTCTACAACCGATGGTTTTCTTATATTTAATTTTGCACAGTCAGTAAAAAATTCTCTCTCGTAAAAATCTGCTATTTCGTACGCTGATTTTTTCTCTCTTTCTGCGCTTTTTTGCATTTTGTCTTCACCATCGTCTGAATCATTTTCTAAATGTCCAACATCTGTAACATTCATAACTCTCAAAACATCATATCCTAAATATTCTAAACCTTTCTCTAAAATATCTTCAAAAATATATGTTCTTAAATTACCAATATGGGCATAGTGATAGACAGTTGGTCCACATGTATACATTCTTACAGTCTTTTCTTCATTTGGAGTAAATTTTTCTATTTTTCTTGTAAGTGAATTATATATATTCATTTTAACACCTTCTTTTACAGATATATGTATTCCTTATAAAATTTATAATGAAAGTATATCATAATTTACTAAATAAAAAAAGAGCTAATGCTCTTTATATTATTGAACTGAATTTTTAACTATTTCAGTTGTATTATTTGCAATTTCTACAAATCTATCGAAAGTAATTCCTATATTTAACTCAAATTCTGCATCTTTATATACAGTAGTAGTTAATACCCAACCACTTTCTGTTTTTCCAGTTGTTCTTACATTTGATTTAAGTACAACTACTGGTCTAATTCCTTGTGCATAGTTAGATCTTCCAGTAAGTGTTCTACCTTGATAGTATGCACTTCTTACTGCCCATAATGTATCTGTTCCTTTTGCTTCACCTGCTAAGTAATAATATGTACCAGTTATTAAAGATTCTTCTTTCATTGTTTTTGCTTCGCTATATGTAAAGATTCTAGCACTTTCTGCATATGTTGCATTTTTATATATTGCTGCTCTTTCTGAAATTTTTGCTAATGCAGTGCTTGAGTTTGTTGCTTTATTATAGTAGAAACATTCTGGAGTTCCTGAATGGATTAATACTACTTTTCCGTTACTAACTGACATAACTTGCCAACCACTTCTTGCTTTTTCACCAGATAATCCACAAGTTACTCCTGTCATTCTATTTGTACCTGCAGTATATCCTCCGAATGTTCCACTTTCAGTAGGTATTTTTACTGTTGAATCCCATGCTCCTGCATTATATGCAACATAGTCTCCTACTTTAACTTGACTTGAAAGTAGCGCATATTCTGTTTTCTTAACAGTTATTGTTTTTGTACATGTCGCTGTTTTTCCATTTGAATCTTGTACATAACCAATTAATTTTACTGTTCCGTTACTACTAACTGTATAACTATTTTTTCCATTTAATTCTTGCTTTGTACCAATTCCATATTTTGTAATTTTTGCATTATTTGTTGAACTATAACTTAATGAAACTGTTACGTTACTTGTATATTGTCCGTTACTTAATGTTCCACTTGTTACATTTATAGTACAAGTTGGATTAGATACTACTGGTTTTGGTGGTGATACTGGGGTTGGTTTTGTAATTGCTATAGAACAAGTTCCTTCATTTCCAGCTTTATCTTTTACATAACCATAAACAGTTGTTGTTCCAGATTTTGTTACAGCGTATGTTTGTTCTTTATAATTTTTTGAAACACCTACACCTTTTTCTGCAATGTCTGAAGTATTATCTTTAGCTGTTTCTAATCCAACAACTGCAGTATCTGTGTATTGTCCTTTATTATTTTTAGTTCCACTTATTACTTTTAATTTACATGTTGGCTTTTCTGAATCTTTCTTTATTACTATTGTACAGCTTCCTTCAGTGCCATTAGAATCAATAACATATCCATTAATAACAGTTGTTTGATTATCTTTTATAATTAATTTATCTATGTTATCAGTTGGAGTTTCTGCTCTTACTACTTCATCATTTTCTAATTTTACTTCTTTTTCTAGATAGAACTTTTCTATTTTAGCAGTTTCACTATTTGTTTCCATTGATTTAAATCCAACTTCTACATCAGTAGTATACCAATCATTATTTCCTAAAGTTCCTTTTTTTACTTCTAGTTCACAAGTTGGCTTTGATGGATCTACTTTTACTTCAATACTACAAGTACCTTTATTTCCTGCTGCATCTTGAATATATCCATATACAGTATATGTTCCTTGTTTAGTCACTGTAAATGTTTCTTTATTTCGTGAATTATCATTTACACCAACTGTATTTTTTGTAATTTCAATATCTTTAGAAACAGCTGTTATCGATTTAAATCCAATTTCAACTGCACTAGTATAAACACCATTTTCTCCTAAGGTTCCTGATTTTACTTCTAATTCACATTTTAATTCTTTATTTTCATTTACTGGCTTTTTATTTCCGCCTCTTGTAAGTAAAAATATTAATAAAATTATAATTATAAGTACAATCACTGCTATTATTATAAACAGTTTTCTTCTCTTCTTTTTTATTTCATCTTCATTATCGTACATAAAAACGCCTCTTTCTTGCTAAGTCAGCATATTCTTTCTTATATATATTTTAACTTAGTAAGATATTGATTGTCAATGATACAAAAAGTATTTGTCCAAACTTTACTACTATTAGTAATTATTGTATTGGAGTCGTAATTAAAAATGGTAAATTTATTTTTTATATTTAAAAAATAGTTGTTTAATTTCATTTTTTTGAACATATTATTGTTTTTGCGATAATCTCTTAATTTTAATATGTATCTTTACTTACACTATTTTAATGTAAACTTATATTACTTTCGTTTACTTGAATATGAATTTATAGTATATTTAGATAATAAGGTAGGAGGTTTTTATGGATTTTTTAAAATTCACTGGATTTAAAAGTGAACCAAAAGCTCCATGGAGTAAATATTACAAAGATGGTGCTATGACTTTAAATATTCCAAATTGTTCTGTATACAATTATTTTGAAGATAAAGTAAAGGATTTTGATAATCAGTTTTGTTTGGATTATTATGGACGAAAAATCAAATATAACGAATTTTTACATATGATTGATTCATGTGCTAAAGGACTATATGATTTAGGAGTTCGTAAAGGTGACGTTGTAACTCTTTGTCTTCCCAATACTTTAGAAGGGGTTGTATCTTTCTTTGCTATTAATAAAATTGGAGCAATTGTAAACTTTATTCACCCTGCCTGTGGAGAAAATGAAATTAAAAGTTCTCTAAATGAAATGGATAGTAAAATAATTATTGCAATTGATAGTAACTATTGGAAATTAGAAAGTATTATGAACGACACTAAAATAGAAAGAGTTATTTTGGTAAGTATTAATCATTATATGAATTTTATAAATAAATTAAGATATCATAAAAATAAAGTTAGAGTTAAACTTACAAAAAATAATAAATTATATGTAATTTGGCATGATTTTATTACAATGTCTGATAAAATTTATTTAACTGATTATATTAGTAGTAGTGATAAAAATGATCCAGCAATAATTCTTCGTAGCGGGGGTACTACTGGTTCTCCAAAAGGAGTGGTTCTTTCAAATAATAACTTAATGGCATTTGTAGAAAGTGCAATTATTGGACAAGACTATTTAGTTAAAGGGGATACTTGTTTAGCATTAATGCCAATCTTCCATGGTTTTGGAATTATACATAGTGTGTTGTTTCCTTTATGTATTGGTATGAATGTAATTTTAAGGCCTAAATTTGATGTTAAAGAATATTGTGATATGATTGTAAAATATAAACCTCAAATATTGATGGGTGTTCCAACATTGTTTGAATCTCTTCTTAAAGAATGGAATAAGAAGAATGTTAATCTTGGATTTTTAAAATGTGTTCTTGTTGGTGGGGATACATTAAAAATGGAACTTAGAAAACGCATTAACATTTTTTTAAAGGAACAAGGTGCAAAGATTAGTGTTTGTGCTGGATATGGTCTTAGTGAAGCTGTTTGCGGTGTATCTTTGGGGGACCCTTCTAATCAAAAGGGAGATGCTATTGGTATTCCTCTTCCTGGAATATATGTTGGAATATTCTCACCAGAAAACAAAGAAGTTCCTTATGGTGAAGATGGGGAAATATGTATATGTGGACCAACTGTTATGTTAGGATATTACAATAATGAAAAAGAAACTAATATCGCATTACATGTGCATGATGATGGAAATGTTTGGCTTCACACTGGTGATATTGGTTCTATGGATAAAGATGGATTTTTAAGTTATACAAATAGATCAAAAAGGATGATTATATCATCTGGATATAATATTTATCCTAGTCAAATAGAAAAATTAATTGAGACACATTCTTCAGTAATGTTATGTACTGTTGTTGCAGTACCACATAAATATAAAATGGAAGTTCCTAAAGCATTTATTGTTTTAAAAAAGAACTTTCATAAGAAAGAATTTATTACTTTGGAATTAAAAAAACTGTGCAAAAAGAATTTACCAAAATATGCTTGGCCTGTTGAATATACTTATATGGACAAGCTTCCTACTACTAGAGTTGGAAAAATAGATTTCAAAAAGTTACAGCAAGATGGTAAGGAAAAAGATAATGATTAATAAATTAATTGGTAAATTAGATAATCGCAATGTAGATAATTTTACTAGTAATTTTGGGCTTTGGATAAGAAGAACTTTTCACAATGTAATTAGTTTTCTTTTTAGAGTAGTAATTAGATTTTATTATAAGAAAAAAATAATTGTTGGAAAAAGACCTAAATTAGATAAGAAAAAGAGCTATATATATGCTTTAAATCATTCTTTTTATTTAGATGGATCTGCGGTAATAGCATCTGCTGATAAAAACTGTTATGCATTATTTGGTGCTACAGAACAGTTATATTTTGATGTTTGTACTTTCTTCATTTGGTTTAGCGGTCTTATATATGTTGATAGAACAAATAAGCAAAGCAGAAAAGATTCAATTCCAAAAATGAGCAGAGTTCTAAAAGCCGGTAATAGTGTTTTAATATTTCCAGAAGGAAGATGGAATGATTCTGAAAATTTACTATGTCAAAAACTATTTGCTGGTGTTTACAATTTATCTGTTGAAAATAATGTTGAAGTGATTCCGGTTTCAGTATTTAAAGAAACTGAGTCTAAAGAGATATATGTTGACTTTGGAGATCCAATGAAATTATATGAAAAAGACAAAGATAAAGCACTTATTGATTTAAGGGATAACTTAGCTACAATGTATTATGATCAAATTATGGCACATTCAACACCTTTTAAGAGAGAAGAAATTGATGGTGATATTCATTTCAATTTTATGAATGATAGAATGTATGAATATAGTAAAGCAAAATGGCATAGTGATTATTGTTGGGATGAGGAATTATTTACATACAAAGGAAAAGATGTTGATTTAGATGATGTTTGGAAAGATATTGATAAAATAAATATTAATGAAAAAAATATTCATATATTTAAAGACATATTAAAAGATTTGAATAGAATTAAAAAATATAATTTTACAGATTATATGAATGAAAACTATAGAAAAAAATATTAAAAAAATGTTAGCACGAATTTATGCTAACATTTTTGTTTTGTAAGCTCATTTATTTAAACTTAAGTATTGTTAATTAAACAATAGACATATTTTAACATTTGTTATTTTTGTCTAGTATGGGTTCAATTAACTTTATAACATCATCATGGACCTTACCGTTACTTATTATTGCACCTTTTATACTTTGATCATATCTTTGTTCATTTCCAAATAAATCAGTCACTTTTCCACCAGATTCTTCTACGATAACTTTTAGGGCAGCAATATCACAATTTTTATGTTCTTCTCCCATAAATATTGATACGCTATAATCTCCTGTTGCCACTAGACATCCAGATCTTGCGATGCTACCAATGTCATTTAATTTATGATTTGTTTTGTCTCTTAAAGTTTTAAATATTTCACATATATCATAATTTGTTTTAGAGCCCATATCACAATGGCAAAATGTCTTTATGTCATCTAGTTGATAATCATTTACTGAAATCCTAATATCATTCATGTAAGCGCCCTCATTTTTTATAGCACTATATAAATTATTAGTGAATGGATCTAAAATTACTCCAACGGTTGGAGTTCCATCAATGACTAGGGCTAAAGAAAAAACTGCTACAGGAATGTGACGTGCGTACATTGCAGTTCCATCAACTGGATCACATACCCAAACGTAGGTGCTTTTTCCAGATTGCTCCTCTTCTCCATCTACAGAATGGTCTGGATATTTTATTTTAACTTGTTCTATAAGGTATGAATTTATTTCTTTGTCTGCTAATGTTACTATTGTTCTATCACCTTTATAACTAGAACCATTATCTTGGTTAAAATATTTTAGCATTATTCTTCCTGCTTCTTGTGCTATTTGTTTTGCAAAATTCAAATATTCATTCATTTTGATCAACTCCTTGGTAATTAATTATATCATATATTATTTTCTTTATTTGTTAATAAAAAAAATTCATAATTTATTTATGAATTTTATCCCATTACTTGACCACCATTGTTGTGGATCACTTGCCCTGTCATGTAACTTGAATCATCACTTGCTAAGAATACAAACGTAGGTGCTAATTCATAAGGCATTGCTCCTCTTGCCATTGCAGCATCAGATCCTAATGAAGGTATTTTTTCTTCTACCCAGCATGCTGGTTGCAAAGGTGTCCAAAAGAATCCTGGAGCTATTGCATTAACACGAATATTTTTTAATGCTAGATTACGAGCAAGTGCTCTAGTAAAACCAACTATTGCACCTTTCGTGCTAACGTAATCAATTAGCTGTGGATCTCCATAAAAACACGTTACGCTTGATAAATTAATTATTGATGCTCCACTATTTAGATATGGCAACACTTCTTTAGTTAAATAAAACATACCATAAACATTAACTTTAAAAGTCCAGTCTAATTGCTCATCACTTATATTTTCTAAGCAATCTTGCTGATATTGAACTCCTGCGTTATTTACTAAAATATCAATATGTCCATATTTTTTTATTGTTGTATCAACTATATGCTTGCAAAATTCGTGATCAGTTATGTCCCCTCTAATTAAAAGACATTCTCCTCCTAATGATTCAATATAATTTTTAGTATCAAAGGCATCTTTATCTTCATTATAATAAACAATAACTACTTTAGCACCTTCTTTTATATATGCTATAGAACAAGCTCTACCTAATCCACTGTCTCCCCCTGTTACTATTGCAACTTTATTTTTTAACTTTCCACTACCCTTATAATTTGGATTATCAAATATTGGTAGTGGTGTCATCAAATATTCCATACCAGGTTGATCATTTTGTGATTGTTCTGGTGCTAAGATATTGTAAACAGTACTTTTTATACCAATTGGCCCATTATACTTATAATAATTATTTCCAAATTTATAATCATATTCCATATTATTCACCCATAATTAATATATGACTGACAAAAAAATAAGTTAATAAAGATAAATTACAATCAATTTTTATAATTCATCTATTAACTTATTTAAACTTTAATAAAAATCTTTTTCATCTATTAGTGGAACAATATCAATAGCTGGCTCTTCATATGGGTGAGTCTCTCTAAGTTTTGCTATAACTGCTTTTACTTTTTCTACATCACATATAACTTCTAATTTTTCTTCATTAACAAATTCCATTTTATTTTGTTTACCAATATATGGATTTGCATCAATACTTGGAATAAATGTTCCAACTACTTTTGTAGAAGTAGAACAATATGTATAATTTCCAATTATGCCTGCACCTTCTTCACATATAGCATTTCTTACCTCGTCGACATTTTCCACAGGAACTGTTACTAAAATTTTTACTTTATTAACATTAAACTGCATTTTAACCTCCGTTTATATTAAATAATTAAATATTAATTTAATATTCAATAAATTCTTCATGAATACTTCTTGTAACATAAGTAAAACCTTCATGTGCACATGTTCCTAACAATATATTATCTTCGTTATCAAAGAATGCTATGTCACTAGTTCCAAAGTTTGTTTCTTCAATAACTATAGATTCTTGTTCAGTTAGTATATATTTATAAAATCGTTCATATTTTTTTAAATAATCAAATAATTCCTTAGATGATTTTATATAAGCAATTGTTTCTATGTACGACACTATACATGCCCACCAATTATTAGTTTTTTCAATTTAAAAAATATCATCTTTAAACTTTTCTATTATTTCGTGCTCATATGTTATTCCTATAAAATCACATTTTTTTCAAGAATATTTAGCATTTTTGCATAATCTTCATATTTATTTAATTTATCATCATATGATACTAAATCTTTTATTCTTATTTCACTATACTTTTTTTCCACAAGGCCACCTCTTATCAATTTATAATTTATTACAGATATTACTTTTTTTCATAATTTATTTGTGAATATTTGCTATTTTCGTCTATTAATAATATATTGTTGCTCAGAAAAAACTCTACGTTTCTATCCACATTTTTAATCTTTTTTATTAATTTTCTCTTTTAACAAAATCATATTACCACACAAATCATATTTTTTTTATCATGGTTTCCATTCTTGAATGATATCCTTTTTTATTATAAAAATTTATTCCAATTTCATTATAAGCAAATACATCAACAATTATATACTCACATTCAGAACTCTTAAAATATTCTTCCATCTTGTTTATAAGTAATTGTCCTATTCCTTTACTTCGTATTTTGCTAGTAACTATTAATTCAGTTATTTCCCCTCTTCTTGGACATTTATAATCTAAGTAATCAAACTCATCATATGGCGGAATACAACCCATAATAAGTCCAATTGCTTTACCATTTTCAATAGCTAAATAGCATTTCCCATTATAATTATTTACTTCTTCTAAATCTAATATAGCCATTTTCTCTCTATATTCGGGATGTAGTTGATCTAGATTATCTTTATCAACAGAAAGAATATATTCTTCTAATTCTACTAATAAATCTTTAACATCTTCTAAATATTTTTCATTATACTCTATTATTTCAATATCACTATCACAAGATAAGAATTCAAATTCAAATGCTACTATTTGTTTTCGATTTAATTCTTCCTTGTATATTTTCTGCATTAATTCTATAAGTTGTTCTTTTGTATGTCCTGGCATCATTCTTTCGATATCAAATTTTTCTGTTAATTCATATACATTATCAACGACAGTTTTATTGGTAATTTTTGCTTTTACATATTTACCAATCTTGTCTTGATTATTAAAAGTAATGATATCCCCAACTTGTATGGCACTAGACTTTTCTTTTAATATTCTTACCTCAATATTTTTTCTTTTAGATATCATCCAGTTATATACATCATTAATTATATTATAAGTATATTCTTTCATGTCTTACCTCCAATTAATATTTATTCTCCTAATACTATTTCGCAAATTTGTTTATACCTTAACTTGAATAATTCTCTTGTCTTATCACTTAAGTCATTATAATCTTTTTCAAAGCATTCTTTCATCCATGTTCTAACTTCATTTAATTTAACTTTATTTCTATTAAACGCAGAATTAAATAACATTGGTATATTATCAAAGTGAGCTAAGATATCCGCATCACACACGCATAATTCTTCTAAATTAGTTGCATTTTTACAACTTCTATGATTTAAAACACAGCCTATAACCTTTTCAATTATTTCTTTCGGACAATTATATTTTTCTAATATATCCTTAGCTAATTTTGCACCATTTGTATGATGATCTTTTCTATCACCTACTTGCTTTATCAAAGCAATATCATGTAGTAAAGCTCCTAACTCTACAATGGTTCTGTCTGCTTTATATAATTCTGACAAACTAATTGCTTCCTTATATACGTATTTTATATGTTCATTCCAAAAGTCATAATGATCATCAGAATTATTTTTATAAATTTCTATATCTTTTAATATTTCTTGTTTTATTTCGTTAATCATGGTACCACTCCTATATATAATTGTACCATATATTTAGTTATTCTCTTTTACTCGATTGAAATTTAGATAAATATATTTATATTTGCTATTTTGGACATAAAAAAACTCGCTTTCCCCTTATATTACCTAGGTTTACGAGTTATTTTCTATATTATTGATTATCTTTTCCCTTAAAAACATGATTCTTCACATTAGATGGTTCGGTGTCAATTTGTGGCTTTTTTTACGTCACACTTGTACTTCTTAAACCACTCTATAGCATTCGGGTCATGTTCCAAAATATGCTACGAATATATCTAATTTCTAAAAATTATTCTTTTTCGAATATTCTTTTTAATTTTTATCATTATTCTATTCAATATTAACTCCTTTATTTAATTCTTTTTTGCATAGTATACTCATGACAAAGATAATTACTATATATAATAAAGATGCTACTATTGCTAAAATTTTAAATGCGTGTACATCAATGCTAACTGCAGCTGTTTTAAACAGTTCCATCACTGATGAGTCAAACAAACCGTACACAAATATCAAAGCTAACACTAAAGCTTGTGCTAATAAATATATTATAAATCCAAATAATATTGAATAACCTAGCTTTCCATTATTCTTTTTGTGTCCTAAAATCATTCCATAGAAACCGCACTGAATTGCATTAAATACTTCTAAGAATATAAGCGTAATAAACATTATAACAAAGAATGAAGTACTCATATTTAATCCTGTAGTAATAGTTTTTATATAATCAGTTAGAACTAGCCAATTATCTTTCGAATAATATGCAATAAATAAGCTTATTAAAATAACAAAAAAACCTATGAAGAAAAAGATAAGTGTTTGTATAAATTTTGAATTATATAATTCGGTTTTAGTAACCGGTAGTGTGTGTGTTAAATATGCTTCATCTTTGTATAATGAATCTTTAAATCTAACCCAACTTCTCATCATAGTATTTATTAAAATACTAGCTATCATCGAAAACATACATCCGACACTTATTTGTCCAATTATATTGATGATTATTGATTGCTCTAAATTAAATAGGATTCTAGTAGTTATAGCAAAAAATATAGATAATATATAAAATATAGTCATATTTTTTATCATATACTTTAAATCATATTTTAATAATTTACTTAGCATTTGAACATCCTCCTAAATATTTCATCAATTGATGCATTCTCTTTATTTCTAAGTTTATCAGCATCACTTTGTAAAACAATTTGTCCTTTATCAATAAATATGACTTCATCTAATATTTTTTCAATATCAGATATTAAATGTGTTGAAATAATGACACTAGCATTTTCATTAAAATTAGAAAGTATAGTATCTAAAATATAATCTCTTGTTGCTGGATCCACACCACCTAGAGGCTCATCCAAAACATATAAATCAGCATTTCTAGACATAACAAGAACTAATTGAACCTTTTCTTGCATACCCTTACTCATTTTGGTTAACTTTTGGTTGATATCTAAATCTAAATCTTTTAACAATCTTTTTGCTTTTTCGGAATCAAAATTGTCATAGAAATCTTCGAAATAATTAATTACTTCAGACACTTTCATTTGTTTATTTAAATATGTTCTTTCTGGTAAATAGGATATTATTTTTTTTGTTTCAACTCCTATCTTATTCCCATTAACAAATATTTCTCCATTAGTTGGAGTAAGTAAATCATTTATTAATTTAATTAATGTCGATTTACCAGCACCGTTTTTACCTAATAATCCAACAATTTTTCCTTTTGAGACGCTAAAATTAATATCTTTAAGTATTTTTTTGTTATCAAAATATTTATCTAATTTTTTTACTTCTAAAAGTTTCATATTACTCATCTATCCCTTCTAAATATTTTATTGAATCAGCTTTTCCTAATCCTATTTTTTTCATTCCTTGAAAATAGCTCTTTGCAAGAGTAATAGCATATTCATCTTTTAGTTTTTCTATTAATTTTGTATCCTTTGTAACATACTTGCCATTTGTTCTTTCGGTATATATTAAATTCATACTTTCAAGTTCCGCTAATGCTTTTTGCATGGTATTAGGATTAACTTTGAAAGTTGTTGCGAAATCTCTAACCGATGGTAATTTTTCGCCACATTTAAATACACCAGAAATAAGGTATATTTTCATATATTCTAAAACCTGAATATATATTGGAATATTATTATCAAAAGTAAACTCCATAACTTCTCCTCGCTGTATTATTTGTTTAATACAATGATATTGTATGTTATATTTTTAAATCTGTCAATATAATAACTAGATTTTAAAATAAAGAGGCTCCAAATTCTCTTTGATACTACTTTTATGCAAAAGAAAAACTCGCGGTTTCCCTGATTCTATTGGATTGCGAGTTATTTTCCACAACATTGTTTATATTTTTTACCACTGCCACATGGCTAGCATTTTTAAGGCTTTTTACCACTGCCCACTCGTTAATTTCCTTTAAAAATGAGGCTTTTACTACCTTTATGTTTTATTTTATTTCATCTAATCTCTAGCAGAGTGGCTCTAAAAGTGGCTCCAGAATATAAAATCATTGTTTTTAATAAAATAAAAAGACTTAGCTTTCCCTTATTTTACTAAGCCTTTTTTAATTTCATTATAAATATTTGTCCACACCCAACTTGGCATTTATATCGTAATTTCTTAATCTTCCGAACTAATTAATAAATTGTAATTTAGCGAAATAGTAACTTAATTTTCTTTTTTATTAAACATATGGCGTACTTTATCTATTCGATTATTTGGTCTGCGTGATTGAATAACTGGTTCACAAGTAGCAATTTGATAATCTTTTAATTCTGTCAAAAAAACTGCTTGCCCATTTGTATATAGAGTTAAAGTATTACGATATTCATTAATACAACGTACAGGAATATGTCCTGTAAAAATA
>JAGALD010000052.1 GCA_017625395.1 Bacilli bacterium
GAAACATCTGGAGCATGATTTACTATTACAATAACTTCTTTTTCAAAATCGCTATCTGGATGAGTAATAGTAATTTTTGCTGTTCCATTTTTGATTGGAGTTACATAACAATAGTTTGAATAAGTTACATAACTAACTGATGCAACATCTGGATTATCTGAAATAAATGTAAATCCTTTGGCAATGCCCTCTTCATCAGAAACCTCTGTATGATTTAATGTAGCTGTAAGCTGAACATCGTCTTGTCCTGCATATAATTCAATAGTGTCTTTGTCTGTAGAAATAAAACAAAAGTCTTCATTTATGTATTCATACTGTTCGCCACAATGAAGGTTGATTTCCAAAATATTTTCGGATAAAGGATGAGATACTGTTAGAACAGCTTTTTGATTCTCTGCTAAAGATGTAATTGTAGCCTTATTTCCGTTACTTGCAATTTCAAAATATGGAGAATCACAAGAAAAAACAATATCAGAATAACTTGATTCATTTATATTGTATGCAGAAATTACTAGGTCTTGAGAAATATCTTTGTCTTCAAAATATAAAACATTGGTAAAGGTAGATAAATAACAAGAATTCTCATCATCAATAATGTTTATATCTTTTATGTTTATTACAAAGAAAACATCATCAACACCATCACTTGAAGCCTTTAGAATTGCTTTTCCAACTTTATTTGCTGTAATCATTACAACTTTATTGTTTTCTGTAGTTTCAAATGAGATTAAGTCACTACCTTGTGTGCAAGACCATGAAATAGATTGATTTTCAGAGAAACCTTCTGTATAAACATAAAATTGAATTTGATTATTTACATATAATTCTGCACTTGTTTCAAGAGAATACATTGCTTTAATTGCATTGTTTTGTAATTCTTCTTCAGTATCATAGCAAAGTACAGAAAACTTAACTGGATATGTAGCATTTTTATGAGTTGCAGTAATAGTTGCTTTTTGTACACCACTTCCAGCACTTGGAGAGTTAATTACACATTCACTTCCATTTGGAGTTACGGTAATTAATTCATTAGAGCTATTCCATTCAATTTCACTTGAATCTCCATCTCCAGTTAAAGAAACAGAAATTGTTTTTATCTCTCCATTAAGGATATTCACAACAGGACTTCCTGTAAGTGATAAACTAGAAGAAGGTGTTGTTACAGAAGATTCTTCTGTAACAGTTACTGTAATCCGAGTTTTATAAATTGCTTTTGGGTGAGAAATATCAATGTATGCAATACCAGGATTAACAGGTTTAATTGTTGCATACGCTCTAGCGTTTTCTACAAGAATTGCACGAGAATTAACAGAAGATGAAATAGAAGTTCCTGTTCCAACAACCCATTGAATAACGTCTTTTGTAGAACCATCTGAAGCACAGTTAATAATAGACCATTTTAATTCATTAATATCACAATCTTTACTTTCAGTTAAAGTAATAGAAATATTACTTGCTTCATCATTAAGCCCAAGTTTTATGTAATTTTGACTAGTAGTAATATAAGTTTTTGCTGAAGCTGCTTCACTTGCTATATCACGAACAAGAACAATAATACTTCTGTCTGGAAGACCGGGATATGAAACTGTTATTTTACAACTTCCAGTTTTTATACCTTTAATTAAAATGTTATCTCCAGTATTTGGCTCTGTTCCATTATAAATTTCATAAGAAATATATTTATCTGCATTTTCAGAAAAAGACCAAGAAAATAGACTACTATCTACATCTTTTGAATAATTCATTAAAGATAGTGTTATATTTTGAGATTCATTTCCGTGTATTGTAATTTGAGAACCACTTGAAGGCTCAATATAAGCTGTTTCTGCATTTTCAATAACACGAACAAGAACGTCAAGATAATAAATTGCACTTGGATGAGAACAACGAACATAATAGTTTCCAACTTCATAAGCTGTTAATGAAACATTTAAGCTCCCTGCTCCACTAATGATTAATGCTCCATTTACTTCATTCCCAAGTTCATCTACTACAGAATAAGTAAATCCACTTTCATAATTTGTTACAAGAGGATTCATTAAATCTACAGCAAATTCAGCTGTATTTTCTTCACTTTTATTTATAGTAATAATATTCTCATCAGTTGTAATATAAGTAAGTGTACTACCATCAGAAGAACAATTTATCAAAACTGAATAACCATAAGCTGTTTTGTTATGTTTTACAGTAAGTTTTGCTACACCGTCATTTACACCTGTGATCCAGCAATAATTTCCTTCTGTTGATAAAGAAGCAACAGAAGGTTTATCAATACTCCATGTATAACCATTTATGTCAGATGGTGTTCCACCAAATAATGAGGCACTAATTTTTTGTGTTTGATTTGGTTTTAATTCAACATAATCAGTGGATGCGTATACATAAGGATTTGAAATTGTTACAGCATAACTTGTATCAGATACGGTAATCAAACAAGATGCTGAATTTGGGCCACAACTAGCTTTTAAAGTAGTAGTTCCAGGCTTTAATCCTGTAATTACAGCTGAATAATTATCTGTTTTTGCCATAATTACAGATTCATCATATTCCCATTTTATAGAAACTTGGTTTTGATTACCTGAAGTCTTTAAATTAACAATATCCATTTCTCCAATAGAAATATCATTTGTAGATTTATCAAAAGATAATTCAACTTCTGGTATTTCTGTAAAAGAAGAAATAAAATGACAAGAAGAAATACTTAATAAAATACTTATAAATAAAAAAACATTTAAGATTTTTTTCTTCATAAAAACCTCCGTTTAATAGTTATAATAAGAGTTTTGTGTACATGGATTATTTCTGACACGTACATAAACTGGAAACTTATATTGAGCAGTTTTGCCAGTAGCAACACTAAAATAATTGACAACAAGATTACCAACAAATGGACTTGCTTTTATCGTATCGTTTAAATTTTCAGCTGCTGCATCAGAAGCATTTTTCAAACGATAAAAATAAGCGTCTTTAGTACCTGTTCCATTTGCAGTTTTGTATTTAACTGTTCCACAGTAATCCATTTCATGTTGCAAGACAAAAGTACTAGATAATGCTTGATTATTAGCTGTTTTTCCAGAAACACGTTGGACTTGAGTTTTACCATCACCTGTTAGATTATCTTTCACCGATGAAGAAGTATCTTTTACAAACTCAACTGATTCAATTATTACATTTGAATAAGGTTGGTTTTTCTCATCAACATTCATTATTCCACTTATAAATTCTCCATCTCCTAGAAAGAATGTGTTTGTTTTTTCGTCAAAGAATGATTGTCCATTTTGCTCTGTTGCAGGATAAACAGAGTTATTTGCATAAGGAACAATCTTTTTTACAGTAGGAATAAAAGTATGTTTTGCATAATAAACTTGAATATCAAGTTTTTGTACAGCAAACTCATCAGGTTCTGGACTTGAATTTCCTGAAGAAATTACATTTTCATTTACAGCTTCAAGACTTATATCAGCGTTTACTTCACCGTTTATTTTGAATTTTAATGTTCCGCTTGCAATTCCAGTTGCAGAATCAATACTTTGATGTGAATCAATAACCCAAACTTTTGAAGTATTATCTATGTAAGTTGAAGAATAACTTCCTTCTTCCATATCAAGATTTACACTTTTATATTCTCCAGTAGTTAAATCTGAAACATAAATCTTTGAGCAAGCAGGTCTAATTTGATAATCAACATACAAAATTGATTCATTATCTTTAACTTCTTTTGGAGTTGAACTTATAATTGACTTATTAATGGTAAAAAGATAACCATAGCTATTAGTAATAGATAAGGAATCTATCTGATTATTTACAGTTGTAGCCTGTAAAATAGCAGTTCCTTCTTTAGTTGTTCCAGATACAATTACAGTTCCAACACCTTCTGGATAAGAATAAACTTCTCCAGTTGTTGGGTCTTGTATAGATGAAACATAACCTAAATGATTTAAATTAAAATAAGAATTATCACTTCGATATAATTCACCTTTTAGCTTGTCATTTTTTGGCACTGTTTCATAATGCAATATTTTATTTTCGCCAGGGAAAATATTTAGCGAGTTGATATAAAGCTTGTTACGATTATCATATCCATTACCATAATTGTCTTCATAATCATAAATAAAGAATTCAATTTTTTCTGGCTCTAAAATCTTTACTTTACAAGAAGCTGTTGAACCATTAGATGGAATAGTACAATAAATTGTAGCTTCTCCTGGTTCTTTTGCATAAATAGATGCTTTATTCCCTTTTGATGTAAAAGTAAAGAATTCTTGTTCTGTACCTGGTTCTATATCATTTATAATAGACCATTGTAATTCTTCTCCAGTATCATTTTGAACTGTAGCTGTAAGAGTTTGTGTATCTTCACCAATATAGATTGGAAGTTCTGTATAATTAAGAGAAACAGTTGGCTCTGAAACACCTGCAACAATTACATATAATGTTAATGGATTTTTTGCTTCCCTGTGAGTAATTGTAATTGTTGTTTTTCCTGCATTAAGAGCTTCAATTTGAATATCTTTACCAGTTGTTTTACTGGAAGTAAAGTCAATTATTTTATCTTCACCATTTATTTTCCATTCTAAATCAGCAAAATTTGTATCAGTTATACCTGTACCAAACAAAGCAGCTGAAAGATTTCTTTTTGCACCTTTATTAAGTGTGATAATTGTAGATTCACCACCTGTAAGAGCAATATAAGGTTTTGTTTCATCTTTTTTTGTTACACTTACTAAAAGCTCTGCTTCAGCTTGTTTTACACCACCCTTGGTTTGTAAAATAGCAGTAATTGTACAAGAATCTGATTCTTTTCCATCTTCAACAGTTCCAGGCTGTAATGTACAAACAGAAGAGTTTCCCCAAACTGTACATAAAGATGGATTAGAAGATTTATAAGCTACATCACAATCAACACCTGTTGCTGGAACTTCCATATTCAAAAACATATTTGTTCCAGTTTCAAGTTCTACATATTTTTGAGAAAAAGCAAAATCAGAGTATTGACTTATATATAAAACAATATCTTTTTGGTTTGCGGCTTTTGGATGTGAACAATGTAAATTAACTACACCACTTGAAAGAGGCTCGACTAAACAAGAACCTCCTGTATAATTCATATTTATTTTTTCGTATGAATCAGCCCACCATTTAAAGTCATAAGAATCATCAGCTTCACCGTTTATTAAATTAGCTGTAATAGTTCTAGCTTCATCAGATGGCGACATTTTGATAATACTTTCAGTAATATCAATATAACAATTAGTTGTTACCTTTGGTTCACAAATGATTAATACACTTCTATTAACACTTGCTTTTGGATGAGAAATAATAACTTGTGTAACACCTTCTTTTATTGCCTTGATTTGAGCTGTGTCGTTACTTGCATAAAGTGTTGCAACGGAATTATCAACTATAGACCAAGAAAAACCAGTATTATCAACTTCTGTACCACCAATAAGTTCAGCTGCAATTGTTGCAACATCTCCTCCAACAGTACAAGTTACAATGCTGTTACATGTAATATATGGGTCTTGGCTTGCAGCCACTGGATCAACAACATTTACTATTATTTCAAGAGGATAATCACAGTTTTCGTAGTTTTCTACAATTACTTTGGCAGAACCAATTGATTTTCCATAAATTACAGCAACATTTCCAGAGCCAACAACATCACAAACAGAAGGATTAGAACTTCTCCAATAATAACCTGAAACAATATTTGTTTCAGCATTTTGAATACTAACAGTTACAGATGTATTAGATTGTTCTCCAACAGTTACAACATTTTGTTCAGTAGTTAAAAACTTAAATCCTTTTAACTCTTCTTCTGAATTTGCAACATTAACTAAGATTTCTTTTGTTATTTCTCCAGCTAAACTATTTGAAACTGTAATAATAGATTGGCCAGCCTGTTTTGCAGTAATATTACAAGTTCCAGAAGCAAGTCCAACAATTTCAATATTTTCACTACCTTGAGTTACTTCCCATGAAAAACTTCCAACAGAAGTTGTATTTACCAAGGCACAACCAATAGTTGTACTAACACCATTAATAATATTAACAACATCATTTTCTGTAGTAATATAAACAATATAATCATCAGTCCATTCATACAATTCACCACACTTTGCGTTGATTGTTAATGAGTTTTCAGAAAATTTGTTTGAAACTTTAATTTTACTTTTTCCAGGTTTTAAGGCTGTTAAAGTAACTGATGAACTTGGACTTCCAATAAGCTCAAAAACATTTTCTCCTGGAACAGGATTAATATCTTCCATGGTCCAATTTGTATATAACTCCATATCTGAAGTTTCTATGTTTACTCCAGAAACTGATAGATTGGCTTGTTCATCAACACTTTCTA
>JAGALD010000053.1 GCA_017625395.1 Bacilli bacterium
CAAAAATAAAAGACCATTAACTACAAATATAAATACACTAAAAAAAATAAACACATTAACAAATATTGAACTACATATTTTATCAATTTGCAGAAAAGATTATCAAATAAAAGAAAAAAATGATTGGTTAGATAAATATGCGCCGTTTTTTAAAAAAGAAAAAAGAACAATTATCTCTAAGGAAAGTAACCCAAAATATCAATCAAAAGAACTAAAAGCAAATTATTTAAAATCATTAAATAAAAAAGAACAAATAATATGTATTGATGATGACAACGATGTTTTAAAACACATTCACATCGAGTTACCAAACATAATTTTATATCAAGATTCAGAATTAATTGATTAAAAAACTACTTTCAAATATGAAAGTAGTTTTTATTACAACATGGTGCTGAAAACAGGGATTGAACCTGCGACCTATCGCTTACGAGACGATTGCTCTACCAACTGAGCTACTTCAGCAAAAAAGAAAAATTATCGCATATCAACTAACAATTCATGTAATAACTCTTCTTCATTATTAAGTTCAAAGTCTTCTATTCTATCAACCCTACATTTCTCAGCCAAAATTATAGCCTTTACTTTTTCGACAGCAGAAGATACTTCATCATTAATAACAATATAATTATATTTAGTAACTTCATTTATTTCTTTATAAGCATTTTTAAATCTTTCAATGATTTTATCTTTTGTTTCAGTATTTCTCTTAACTAATCTATCCCTTAATTCTCTCATACTAGGAGGCATTATAAATATAAAAATACCTTCCGGCATTACATCCTTAACCTTTAATGCACCTTGAATATCAATTTCTAAAATAATGTCTTCACCGTTATTAAGATATTCTAAAACCTTATCTTTTGGAGTTCCATAATAATTATCCCCATGTACTTTAGCATATTCTAAAAACTCACCATCATTAATTCGTTTCTCAAATTCATCACGAGATACAAAATAATAATCCTTTCCATCTACTTCAACACCTCTTGGTGCCCTTGTAGTCATGGAAATAGATAAATTAAGAGAATCATCATCTTCTAACAACTTATTACAAATAGTGCCTTTTCCAGCACCAGAAGGACCAGACAACACAATTAACGAACCAATTTTTTTCTTTTTAACCATATTAACCTCACTTAATTTACCATATTATATAATAAGACTAACATTTTTAAAACAAATTTTCATTAATTTAAATTTTTTCCACAAAATTTGCAGAAAACAGAATCATCATCTATTTCTTTTCCACAATACTTACAATGAACTACTTGCTTCGATAGACCTTTCTTTATTGCTCGAGCAGTAATTTCCACACCTTCTTTATTAATAGAAGCATTTCTTGTTGCCATTTCTGTTAACAATTCTTCATTTTCATCTAGAACTTTTTTTCTAGACTTTATAGCAATATTAGAACTAACAGCAGCAATATCCGATAACTCCTCTTTAGAATCTTCCATCATATACTTAGTAGCCTTTATCTGATGTTTCATCATTTTAGAACGAAGTTTAGAACTAAGTATCATGGCAAAAACAAACACAAAAATCAACAAAGAAAATATCATAACAACTGTAAAAATTACATTAAAACTACCAAAATCAAACATTAAAACATCGCTCCTTCTATCACATTACCACCAACATCCTTTAAATAAATACCTTTTTCATCAAAAATAATATAACTATTAACACTACCATTTCTAGGCAAAGAAATAGAACCAGGATTAATAAATAATCTCCCATCATTTTCTAAAATAAATCCAGTATGAAAATGTCCATAAGCCATAACATCAAAATCTTGTTTAGGTAAGTTATCTATATTATATTTATGTCCATGAGAACAAAATACTTTCTTACCATTAATATCCAATAAAAGATTATCATAAAACATAAAATCAGATATCATTTCATCAATCTCCGCATCACAATTTCCACGAATAACATATAAACATTTTTTATATAAAGATAACACTTCAGAAACCTTCATCGGATCATATTCTTGTGTTAATTCATTTCTTGGTCCATGATAATACAAATCACCAAGAACAACAAGTATGTCAGCATGTTCCCTTATAAATATTTCTTTTATCATATTTGCATAATATAAAGAACCATGTATATCAGAAAAAAATAAAGCTTTCATTCTATCACCAATTTAATTTTATCATATTAAAAATAATTATATCAATAACAAAAAAAAGGACAAAAGTCCTTATTTTTTTATAAATTTTCACTGTTATCTGTTTTAACAGTAGTATTGTTATGTGTATTATTAACTTTCTTTGGCAACAAATTTGGAACTTGTTGAGGATTTCCCATTCCACCTTCAAATGCTCTTAACATTTCAATTGGTAATGCAAAAATTATAGTATTTGATTGATCAGATGATACATCGTTAATTGTTGACAACGTTCTAAGATGTAATGCACCAGGAACTTTATACATATTCTCAGCTGCTTCTGCCAAATTTCTAGAAGCTTCAACTTCACCAGCTGCTTTAGTAATAACTGCTTGTTTTTCACGTTCAGCTTCTGCAACTTTAGCAATAACTCTTTGCATTTCTTCAGGTAATGCGATATCTTTTAATTCAACATTTTCAACTTTTATTCCCCATGGATCTGTAAGTTTATCAATTATTCCACAAATCTCTAAAGAAATTTTTTCTCTTTCACCAAGAAGTTCATCTAAAGTAACTGCACCAACAGCATTTCTCATTGTCGTTTGAGCAAGTTGACCAATAGCATAAAAATAATTTTCAACAGCTAAAATAGATTTAGATGCATCAAAAATTTTATAATAGATAACTGCATTAATCTTAACTGTAACATTGTCTTTTGTAATTGCGTCTTGTGAAGGAACATCCACTGCTTTAGTACGAATATCAATCTTTTTATAAGATTGAATAATTGGAAGAACAAGATTCCATCCAGGCGTCATAATTTTCTTAAATTTACCAAATTGAAACTTAACTCCTCTTTCATACTCATTTACCTGAACTATTCCTGCAGGTAAGAAAATAATTAAAAATATAACAACAAATATAATAAATTCCATAAATACACTCCTCTCATATTTGTTTTTTATCTTAACTCATCATTAATAAGTTTTTTGTAGTCTTCAACACCAGGTTGATCAAATGGGTTAACATTAAGAAGTAATGCCCCTACAATCGATGAAAGAATGAAGAAATGAACAAGTTCTCCCATCGTATGCTCATTTTTCTCATCAATTGTTATAAATCCACTAGGCGTATGTCCATTAAAATGAGCTAACCCAACTTTATCTACTGCAATCTTATTAAGACTGTTAAGTTCCATATCATAATCATTCAATACAATTTTTTTATCTTTATCTATAGAAATGACCGTTTCAAACAAGATATCATTTCCTTCTTGAAAAAATTGCCCCAAAGAATGTAAATCTCTTGTATTAACAGTGGAAATCGGAAGAATTCCCAATTTATTTTTTCCTTGTGTTTCAGCAAAAAGCTGTTTTAACCATTCAGTAAAATAATAAAGTTTACTATTATATACAGTAAAAGATTCTATATATTTATTTTTATGATATAAAATATCTCTTATTACAGCATATTCAATTGCCCTATCAACTCTTTCAAAAGAAGCCATTGCACCTTCTAAAAGCTTAGCAATATTTATCCCTGCAACTGAAATAGGTAAAAGTCCAACTGGAGTAAATACAGAAAATCTTCCACCAACATTACTAGGAACCGTAAAAGTTACATATTCCTTCTCAGTAGCAACTTCTCTTAGTTTACCTTTTTCAGCATCAGTCGTTACAATTATTCTATTTTTTAATTCTTCTTCACTATACTTTTCGCCCATAACATCCATAATTAAGGAAAAAGCAATTGAAGGTTCTAGTGTAGTACCAGACTTTGAAATAACATTAACAATAACTCTTTTATCCTTAATGTATTCAAAAGTTTCATAATATTCCTCAGCACATAAATCTGTTCCAAGAAAAATTATTTCTGGGCCATTCCTATTATACATAGGAGACAAAGCCTCAATAATAGCTTTGCTTCCCATATATGAACCACCTATTCCAATAACAACAAACACATCGCAATTATCTCTAATATAATCTGTTATGTTAATTATCTTAATAAGTTCTTTTTTTGAAACAAAAGTATCAAGTTTATTCCAGTAAGACAAATCCCCAGATATAAATCTTTCTTTTATTTCTCGCGCTTTATCTAAATACGTTACTTTATCTTCTTTTTTTACATACTTGCTCATATACTTATGAAAATCAAAATTAATCATTAGTACCTCCTAATATTTATTACAACAGCATGTATTCTTTTATCATTTTTAAGAGTAATATAACCTTTAGTATTTTTATCTCCATCTACAACAATATCATCATTATCAGTTAAGTTAACTTTTATCTTATATAAAGTATCCATATATTTATACTCAACTTCATAACTTTCCCAATAAGTAGGTGCTCCAGATACAATTCTTAATGTATTACCTTCTCTTTTCAAACCTAAAATTTCAGTAATAGCAACATTATAGAACCATCCACTACTTCCAGTATACCATGTCCATCCACCTCTAGCCGGATTACTTGGATTACTATAAATATCAGCAGCAATTACATAAGGTTCTACCTTGTAATTCATAACATCCTTCTGATTTAATGTCCTATTAATTGGATTAACCATTTGATAATATTTAAATGCTAAATCATATCTACCTAACTTAATTAGTGCCATTATATACCATGAAACTGAATGAGTATATTGCCCACCATTTTCTCTTATTCCATTAGGATAATCCATTATATAACCAGGATTATTTTTAGATTTTTCAAATGCCGGAGTAAGAAGTTTAACAATTTTTAAATCATTATCAACTAAATTTTCTTCAACTGACTTAATAACTGACTCAATTTTATCTTCATCTATAACCGAAGAAAGAATTGAGAAACTTTGAGAAATTAAGTCAATTTTACACTCATCATTTATATGTGAACCAAGAGGATCACCATTATCAAAGAATGCTCTTAAATAATAATCTCCATCCCAAGCAACTGTATTAAGTGTTTCTTTTAATTTTGCAAGGAATTTATCATATTTTTTAGTATCAAGTTTTTTATACTTACTAGCAATAACTAGAAAATCACTCATAACCATATATAAGAAGAATCCAAGCCATACACTAGTTCCCTTTCCTTTAATACCAACTTTATTCATTCCATCGTTCCAATCACCACCACCCATAAGTGGAAGTCCATTTTCACCTAATTCAGACATTGATTTTTCAAGAGATTTTAAGCAATGCTCATATAATGACTTTTTAGTTTCTGTATATGTATAATTTATACCACGTTCTTCTTCGTTCTCTCCAAGACTTTGTCCACTTGCAAACTCAATTTCTTCGTCAAGGGATTTATAATCTCCAGTAATAGTTACATATCTATTAACAGAGAAAACTAACCACAAGAAATCATCTTTATATCGACTTCTTAATCCCATCTTAATTAATTCATGCCACCAATGAAGAACATCGCCTTCTTCGAACTGATGTCTAGCATTAGTAACAATCTGTTTTCTAGTAATACTTTCATCAATTATACAGAGATTAGTTGCATCCTGTAATTGATCTCTAAATCCGAATGCACCACCAACTTGATAAAAACCAGCTTTTGCATTAAGTCTTGAAGCAAGAGTTTGATATAAAAACCAACCATTTACAATCGTATTAAAGCTAACATCTGGTGTTTTTATCTTGTACGTGCTAAGTCTTTCTAACCAATAAGATTTAACGCATTCTAACTCAGAAGACACCTTATCATTACTATTATATTTCTTTATTAAGCTAAGAACATTGTCATTTCCTATTTCAGTACCTAACATAAATGAAAATTCTTTAATACCTTTTGCATCAACTTCAATCTCTACATCAATTGACTTAAACAAAATTTTATCAATTGAGTAATCAGAAATAGGAAGTGTTGAAGAAAGGAATGCAGTAATATGTGAGAAATTAGTATTATAAACATTTCTTACAAGAACAGAGTTCATTTCTTGATAATAATCTGAAAGTAAATATCTACTAGATTTTTCCTCATTTGGACCAAATGTTGGATTAATCCAGAATGTAAGTTTAAACTTTTTCTTTTCATTAGTTTTATTAGCAAATTTTACATTATAAAACTTAACTGTATCATCTTTACTTACAAAATGTGTTGTATCAAAGCAGTAATCTGAAGTATTATGCGTAAATATCGAATATCCAAAACCATGAACAACTCTTGTAGCATTAACAAACTTTCCATCTACTTTAATTCCTTCAGACTTATCATTAAGAACTATATCATTTGTCCATGAAGTAATCTTAAACATCTGGCTATTGTATGCATATGTAAATCCACACTCATTATTTGTAACAATAGAACCAAATTCAGAATTAGATAAAACATTACACCATGGTGTCGGAGTATCCGGATTAGTTATAACATATTCCTTACCATCTTTAGTAAAACCTCCAAACTCGTTATAGAACATTAAATTTGAAGTATCATACTTATCAACAACTATTTGTTCATATTTAACCGGATCATAACTAACCATTTTATTTTCCTTATGAAGAATTTCAATACTATCTTTTAATGATGTACTCTTTCTTGTATCAAATCTAAGACGCGCAACCATATTAAGAAGTATTGTTTCAGCATCATTTACATCATTATCATCTAATACATATATTTCCCCAGGTGTAGCCATAAAATCATACAAAGTATTCATTCTATATTTTTCTTTTTCAATCTCTCTTTTAATAATTGCTTTATATTCGTCTTTTTCACGATTAATTACTACTACATCAACAAAAATTGCCCTACTCTTATAGAATTCATAAGCTTTTAACACTTCTTTTACAAGATTTAATGATTCACTCTCATGAACTTCTACTAAAATAATAGGATAGTCACCAGTAATACCATATTTCCACAAATTTGTTTGATTCATACTATTTTTTGTAAGAATATCTTTTCTTTCTGGATTAATAAAATGTCTACTAGTTTGATACAAGTAATTAAGCATTTCATTATAATTACGCATATCAGGTCCACTAACACCAAGTAATTTAGTATTAATATTATTAGCAAGAGTTGCATATTCAAACGCAATATTAATTTTTGCACTTGTATCATATGCATTTAAAATAGCATATATTTGATCTTTAGATTTACTATAACCATTTATATAATAAACAACTCTTTCTTCACCCTTAGGTACAGCAATAGTTGATCTTAAACTAATAACTGGATCAATATTTGTACCAACATGATTAGAAAGTTTATTTTTAGTAAGCGCTATTGGATTATTAGTATTTCTATTTCTACCTATAAAGCTTGCTCTTTCAGTCTCATAACTTATTTCATGATTATCATCTTCAATAAATAGTCTGTTTACCAAATATTGAGATACTTTCTTATTATTATTTCTTCTACACATAATAATACTTTTATGAGACTCATCATATTCACTATTAACAAATAAATTCTTAAAAGTTCTATGTGTAACATCTTCAATATTCTCAATAATAATAGGCTCTGTATAAGTAGTAAGTTCCAACTCTACATCATTATTAGAATTATTTTTAAATGTTACCCTTCTTATTTCAGCATTATGTTCTTTAGTAACAATAATCTCTGTCTTTGTACTAATATTTTCATCCTGTCTCATAAAAGTAATTCTATCAGTAGCAAAAACTATATTATACTTATCTGGTTCCACATTAGTAGGCGCATATGTATTCGACCAAAACTTACCAGTAGATAAGTTCTTAATATACATAAACATACCATAATCTTGTTCAGTAATTTTTCTATATCTATTAAGTTGAACTTTTTTATATCTACTAAATCCATTACCTCTATCATTAATAAGAGTTAAATAATTATTGTTAGATAACACTGACACCTCAGGAATATCTGATAGATAGCTAAATGCTCTTATGTCATTTTCAACAGTTTCTCTTTCATAATTATATTTCTTATATCCATAAATCTTTAAGTCAATAATTGGATTTAATTGAACTTTCTCTTTAAGAAGTATTTCAACAGACTTAACTCTTACATCATTATGGAAGTAGTTTCTGATAACATCCTTCTTCAAATAATTAGCAAGACTTGCTAAAATCATCCCTTGATGGTGAGAGAAATATGATAAAACTACCTCTTTATCATCATAATCATAAGATTCATAAAATCCCCAATCACCAAAAAGCTCGATATCTTTAAGTTTTCTAACATTTTTATACACATCTTCTGGATTACTTGTAATAGCTAAAAGTGATGCATATGGCGATATAACAATTTCTTGTTCTTTATCTTCTTGTATCTTTAAATATGGAGTTGAAAAGGCTTTATATTTGTAGTTAAGACCATCATCAAGCTCCCCATAAGCAGATTCAGAAATTCCCCAAGGCATTTTCGGATCTACTTCCTTCATATATTCTTTTTGACAATGAATTGCAAAGAAATAACTTTCATCAAGAAGAGTATTAGGATAACTCTTCATAAATATTGTAGGCATAAAATATTCAAACGAAGTTCCTGACCAAGAAGCAAGCCCTTTATATTTACCATACTTTGTAAGTGATTTATCTAAACACAACCAATGTTTACTTGGTACATCTCCCTTAGCAATTGCAACAAAACTTGTAGTTCTACTTTCACTTGCAAATTTATTATAGTTATAAATTGATAATTTTTCTTCACTAGCATTATAAGTAACACTAAATACATCATTTTCTGTATATAACTTTGAAAAATCCATTTCATTAAATAATTTTTCAATTCTATCACGCAATTCATAAGAACCATTACTATGAGCAAACTCTTTAGCAACTATAAAGCATGCAGCAAGATTACCATTATCAACAGAAGAAATATCATAAGGGAATATCTTCTCCATTGTTTTTATTCTATACCAGTTATAAATAAATCCATTCCATTTTTCTAATTTCTCAATTGAACAAATTATTTTTTCTAAAAGATCAAGTGCTTTTTCTCTTTTAATAAATCCAAGTTCACAAGCAGAAATAACAGAAGTTATAGACATACCTATATCAGTTGGAGAAGTCTTATAGTCTTCTTTAACTTCTCTATTAACTTGATAATTATCTGGAATTAAATAATTATTTTCTTCAGTTAATAAATTATCAAAGAATAGCCAAGTTCTATAAGCAACATCAGAAAGTTCATCATTTGCTTCCTTATTAAGTTCTAATTTTTCTATATCATTTTTCTTACTTACAAGCCAAAGAATAAACGGCGCTATAAGTAAACAAATAATTATTATAAGAGAAACATACCAATAACTAGGCTTAGCTATAGTAAGTATGATTAACAAAATTATAACAACATAATTAGCTTTAAATGCATTTAAATATGTTGATAACTTATTATTAATTGTTTTAGCAGCATCTTCAGCAGTAATCCAATTAAGTAAGTTTTTATGACTTACAAACATTCTATATAGAGATTTACAAGCAGCATTTATATGCATATTTGCAACATAAGGAATTGTAATAAAATTAATAAATACCCTTGATATTAGTGCACTAGTACCATACATTAATGAGTCATAATGTTTAAATGATGCAACCGTTCTTTTCTGAATATTAAATATTTCATTTAAATAAAAGAAAATAGGTAAAGATATAACTAACACACTAGTAATTGTAGTATAAAGTGGATTTCCACAAATAAAAGATAAAACAATAAGTAATAACAATGATGGATTTATTAAAATTCTTCTCAAATTGTCAAATATTTTAAATTTTTCTATTCCATTTAGTGGATTTCTCACCTTTTTTCCACTACTATTTTTTACTTTATTTTTTAACCAGCCAATTATTTGAACATCTCCTCTAGTCCAACGATGTTGACGAGACATATCAACTAAAAATTCACCTGGAAAATCATCAATTAACTCTATATCAGAAGCATATCCACATCTTAAATAATTTCCTTCTAATAAATCATGACTTAAAATTAAATTTTCAGGAAGTTTATTACCAACAACTGTTTCAAATGCTTCTAAATCATAAATACCTTTACCAACAAAACTACCTTCTCCAAAAACATCATGATAAAAGTTCGGAATAATTGAAGAATAAATATCAAATCCTCCAATACCTGCAATTAATTGAGAATAAAAAGATTTATTAGTAGCTTCAATATCAACACTAACTCTAGGTTGAACAATTGCATGTCCTTTAATTACCTTATCTTTATTTTTACTCAAAACAGGCCTATTAGATGGATGCGCCATCAATCCAACTAATTTTTGTGCTGTATTAAGAACTAGTTCTGTATCAGCATCCAATGTAATTACATACTTAATTTTAGCTTTCAACTTAGAAACAGTTTCAGCATAAACATATTTTTCTTTATCTTCATCGCTTAACTTACCTAGCAGTAATTGATTAAAGTGAAGTAATCCTCCTCTTTTTCTTTCATACCCTAAGAACTTTCCTTCAGATTCAGAATATGCTCTTCTTCTATACATAAAGAAAAACATTTCTTTACCATACTTTTTATTAAGCTCAGAAGCTTTATTAATACCATACTCTGCAATATCATCATCAAGTTCATATTCTTGTTTAGAATACTCCATACAATCTCCAAGCAAAGTAAAATATAAATTAGGAGTTGTATTAGATAAATAATATTTTTCTAACATCTTGAACATATTATCTATCTTCTTTGTATCTTTAACAATAGTAGGTATAACTACCATAGTAGAATACTCTTTTGGAATCCCTTTAGAAAAATCCATTTTAGGTAATGGTCTAGTCTTATTAAAATTCATAAAAATTTTATTTATTGACTGAATAACGACCTCACTAACTGGAACTAAGAGTAAAATAAAACTAAGTATCCACGAATTCAACAAATAAGGTGAAATAAAATACGAAATCAAAATAGTAAACAAAAGAATCAAGCCAATATATAAAGCAAATATTACATTATAATTTTTCTTTTTAAATAAATAATCTGCGATTTCTTTATCACTCTTTGAAACCTTATCCATAATATCACTTACATATTTATATTCATCAATTCTTTTAGTATTATTTATAATTTGATTTCTATAAAGACCTTTAGTATCCTGAGTCATATTCTTATAAACAGAATCTGTTAATAAAAGTTTTTCAGTCTTACTAATTTCATCACACAAATCATCGAACTCCAACTTAGAAACAGTTCTTAAATTATTAAATAAATTTGCAACTAAAATATTATCTTCTATACTAGATAAATGCTCATTATTAATAATTTTCTTCAAATCAACATTTTTTTCTTCCAAAAACACATTTAATCTTTCAAAAATTTCATTAGAAGCTTCACCAAGTTCCTTTAAACTAGCATTTAAATAATACAAATATACAGGATGATTTACTATGTAATCATCTATTTCTATATAACTACTTAAATCTATATTTGGATTTTCTTCCCTATCAGTATCAATCTTTTTCATTAAATCTCTAACTTTTAAGATATCAACTTGCTTTTCTTCTCTTTTAATACAAAGCTTATTTAGTTCATCAACCAATATCATTGAAATAAATATTGGAATAATACTTATCGTATTATAAGAAAAGTAGCAATCATTACGATTTTGATAGTTTTTAAGTTCTTTTATCAAAACATTACTATCCAAATTATAGTCATATTTCTTAAAAATACTAACCAAAATATTATACATTTCCTCATTTACTTCTAAAATTGATTTAACTTTTTTATTTTCTTTAAAAATTTTATTTATATAATTCTTACTTTCTACAACTAAATAATAATTATCAATAATCCATTCATTAGTAGAACCCACATAATGATGATTCTTGGTAAGATCTACAAGATTTTCATAGTACGATTCAATGTTCTCACAATTATCCAAAAATCTTGCATAAATTTTATTCATATAATCTACTCCTTATCTAAAATTTATAGACAGCGTCTAATAATCAACTTTATTATATCACAAGTTTACAAATTATGTTAAAATATAATTAATTAAGGTGATTTTATGATAGAAAAATCAATAACAAAAGCATCTTTATTATTAAATTCATTACTATTCCTTGGAGTTGGTATTACAATAATATTCTTCAATACTGGTTATTTAAATCTATTTCACTTAATAACAACACTATTAATAATAGGACTTGGAGGAATATCTCTAATATTAAATATAATAAAGATAAAAAAAATAAAAGATATCTTACTGTCATTTACAACATTAATGATTGGAATTTTCATTTTTCACAACAAAACAAAATTCCTAGCACTATTTCCAATAATATTTGGTATGTATATGCTATTAAATGGAACTATAAAATTCATAACATATATTGTTTTTAAAAATCGAGAGAATTTAAACTATTACTCAGTTTTATTAGGTAGTCTAATAGATTTAATATTTAGTTATATAATGATTTCTCAGCCAACAGAAAATATTAATAGACTAACAATAATACTAGGTATATATTTAATACTATTCGCAACAACATATTTTAAAGACTTTTTAAAAGAATGTTTTCCAGAAAAAAAGAAAAAAAGAAGAGGCATCAGAATAACAATACCAATAATATTCTCAGTATTAATACCATATAAAGTATTTCAAAAAATTAACAAATTATTAGAAACGTGGAAAACACCAGTAAATATAAAAGACAAACAAATAAATAAAAAAGTCGATTTAGAAATACTAATACACGTGCAAGATTCTGCAATAGGTAAAGTAGGACATGCAGATTTATGCTTCGAAGATACAATATATTCATACGGTTGCTACGATGAAGAATCAAAAAAGTTATTCGAATCAATTGGAGACGGAACACTGTTTATAACAAAAGAAAAAGAAAAATACATAAAATTCTGCAACAATCATTCCGATAAAACAATCTTTTCATTTGGATTAAGTCTTACAAAAGATGAAAAAGAAGATGTAAAAAAAGAAATAGAACGAATAAAAAGTTATACATATCCATGGAGAAACATTCAAACAAAAGAAAAAGAAAAAAAGAAAAACGATTATGCATTAAGCTTAATAAAAGAAACGAATGCAAAATTCTATAAATTTAAAAAATCATCATACAAAACTTATTTTCTACTTTCTACTAACTGTGTAAAATTAGTTGATGATATAGTAGGTGCAACCGGAAGTGATTTATTAAAAATAAATGGTGTTATAACCCCAGGATCGTATTATGCATATTTAGAAAAAGAATTCAAAAGACAAAATAGCAACGTCATATCAAAACAAATTTATACTAAAAAAGATAAATAATATATGCTATAATCATTCTAGGTGATAATATGGATGATAAAAAAATAGAAGACGTAGATTTTGAAATAATATGGGAAGATAAGCCAGCAGGATTATGGCAAAGATTTTTAACTAAAATAAAACTAAATTTTACAACATATCAAATAACAAAAGATGAATTAATAATAAAAAAAGGATTTTTTAAACAAAAAGTTAATACAATAGAATTATATCTTTTAAAAGACCCTGATATGACGGTTTCACTATATCAAAGACTATTAAAAATAGGAACAATCAGATTAATCATTGACAGCAGTTGTTCAAGCCAAAGAGCAGGTCAAA
>JAGALD010000054.1 GCA_017625395.1 Bacilli bacterium
TAATTATAGAAACTATAATGTTTTTGGATTTCCATTTACATTATAGCAGTTTTTTCTATTTTATACAAGAAAGGAAGGTTATAATGTCGGTAAATAAGGCTAAAACTCCTACTAAAGATGGGAAGTATTGGTTCTTTAGAGTAGTTTATAAAGATGAGTTTAATACTCCTAAAAGATATAATAGTAAAAAGTATTTTACAAGAGCTGAAGCTAAAGAAGCAGAATTAGAATATTTAAATAAATTAAAAGAAAATGTTAATGTTCCTACTAAAATGACTTTTGAAGATTTATGGAATGCTTTTTTAGAATATCAGGATGATAAAGTTAGAATCAGCACTAAAGTTGGTTATAAATATCGTGGTAAGTATTTAGTCCCTCTATATAATATTAAGTGTGTTGATTTTAACATTGTTTATTATGAGAACTGGAAGAAATACATTAATAGCCAACCTAATATGAAAGATGTCTCTAAAAATGATATTTTAAAAGTTTTAAAAGCAGTTCTTAGATTTGGTATTAAAAGATATAACTTTAATTTTAATCAACTTCTAATGTTAATGGAAAAGTTTAAGAATCCAGACGAGAAGAAAACTGAAAGACAAATATATGAGTATGATGATTTTATAAAATTCTTATCTGCTGAAGATGATTTAAAATATAAATGTCTTTGGCAAACTTTATATTATTGTGGACTTAGAATTGGTGAAGCTAGAGGACTTACTTGGGAAGATATTGATTTTAGCAATAAAAGACTTCATATAAATAAACAAGTTTTAAGTATTGATAACTACTCTTCTAATTACTATGTCTGTAATCCTAAAACTGATTCAAGTATTAGAGAGATTCCTATTGCTGATGAACTATTATCTGACTTACAAAAATATTATGATGAAGTTTCCAAATTTAAAAACTTTGATAAGAAGTTCTTTGTATTTGGTAACGACTATGGCATTAGACCTTTAGCATATAAACAAGCTCAACGAAGAAAAGGAGAAATTGCAGAAAAAGCAGATGTTAAATAAATTCGACTACATGATTTCAGACACTCATGTGCTTCTTTACTTGTTAATAATCAAGCACCGATAACAGTTCTTTCCTCTTTTATGGGACATAGTAATACTACTGAAACACTTAAAACTTATTCACACCTATTTAAAGGAAGTTAAATGAGACTATGGAAATAATAAATAACTTGGGTAAATAATGGGCAGAAATGCTCTTTTTTTGTATCTATTGGATCTGAAAGTGGATTTAATGTATATTTGTTTGTTTTATGTCAATGTTAGTTAAACCCTTTTAAAATCGTTAATAAAAGCATATTTAATTATTGCATTCTTTAACCTTTTTTCCACTCCTAAATAGGAAATAGACATAGAAAAAACAGATATTTCTATCTGCTTTATAAATTGTGATTTGTTACTCTAAACTATCTATATATGGTATCAAATAATTATTTATTAACTCTGTTCTAATTTTAGGATTATAAACTAATGAACAAGCACAGCATATTACAATGTTCTTTTCAGGTATTACTGCTACAAGTGAACCACCAACACCATTAGCACACCACGAATCATACTTTCCTGTATTATATTCTTTTGTAATAATTTTCATTGTTTGATTCTTTGGATATATCCACCATAAATATCCGTAGTTTTTTTCTCTTTCTTTTACCATTTCATTTATATAATTTTCTGATACAATTCTTTTACCATTATATAAACCTTTGTTTAATACTAATAAACCAATCCTAGCCCACTCATCAGTTGTAATTGATAATCCCCAACCTGTTGTATAGTTTCCACTAGGATCTTTTACCCAACCTCTTATATCTCTTGTTTTATAAAAGTGGTCTTGAGATTCTTTATCGTGAACATCTGCATCTAAAACATTTTTAATTTCTAATGGTTCAAATAAATATTTTATTGCAAATTCTTTTAAATTCATTCCACTTGCTTTATGAATTATATTTGATAGTATTTGAATACCAATAGTTGAATAATGAAACTTCTCTCCGATTTGCTCTTTACCACCAATCTGTGTTAAAACAAATTCTCCCCAATCACTACTTGTAAATGCTTTGGTATATGGTTCATATTTATACTTATATGGCACTCTCATAGTTAAAAAATCTTCTATTGATACATCTTTTAATTGTTCTTGATTTCTTTTCAATTGATACTCTGGGAAGAAATCTAAAACTTTTTGATTAACACTTTTAATAAATCCTTTATCTATTGCTATACCTATAAGTATTGATACAACACTTTTTGCTATTGAAAAAGTATGAATAGACTCATCTTTTGTTGCATTATGAAAATATTCTTCATATACTTTTTTATTATCTTTGTAAGCAATTATTCCAAGTGTATTGCTATATTCTTCATAAACTACTTGTCTTATTTTATCTTTCATTTGTTTCAACTCCCTAATAAATTATAGTTCTATTATACTAGAAAAAAGTAAATCCTTTTATAGATTTACTTGTTATTAATCTTGTGATTTAAAAGGATGTTTTAATTTTTCTTTTAGTGATAATGAAATAATATTCATAGATATATTATAAATTTCTTCAGCCTTTTCTTCGTTAATACTTAATTTATTAATTAGTTCATTTATAATATTTTGCTTGTTTTTATTACCTAACAAGAAGTTATTTTCTAATATATCATTAATAATTAAACATTTTTCTTTACTTAATTTAGTTTTATTTTGAATTGTATTAATAAATTCATATTTATTTATTTTCTTCATTATACATTTTTCCTTTTGAATCTTTTTGAATTTCGTAACCATATTCAAA
>JAGALD010000055.1 GCA_017625395.1 Bacilli bacterium
GTAAACGGTTATCTATCTGTTTATTATATTACACTTAATATAATATATTGTCAAGCATTATTTTTATTTTTTTCTAATATTTTTTCTACCAAAGAAGAATCTTGTGGAAGAATATGAAACCTTCTTTTCTTTTTAGTAGATAAAACATAAAGTCCTTCTACTTTAATTCCATAATTCTTTTCAAACAATTCTTTATACACACTTAATTGATAACTACAATATTGTCTATCAAAAACAGAAGTAGTTTTAATATCAAAGAGATATGCTGTATTTTCTTTTGTATATACAACAATATCAATTTTTGACGCTGTAGAAAAAAAATCACTTACCATAACTTCACATTCAATATGGTCATAGTCTAATGTTTCACTAAAGTCTTTTAATTCTTTTACTATCCAAGTAGCACCTTCAGTAGATAATTTTTTATCACTAAATGTAAAGTCATTATCATTAAAATAGTTTTCAACTTCTTTATGTACGTCACTTCCGTACATTGTAGCAAGTTTTACTATATCAGTATCAGGAAATGATTTATTTAATAATTTCCCAATAGCACTTGTTACACCTCTTAATTCTACACCTTGGTAGAAATATTTATGTTTTTCTTCATCAAAAGTAACTGCCTTAATACGATTATCCATTTTTGTTTCTTTAATTCTTTTACTTAATTCTGCAATACCATCTAGGATAATAGATTTTCTTACATTCTTTTCCAAGAAATTCCAGTTTGTTTCTAAAATTTCCTGCTTTTTATAAGGAAATTCTGTTATCTCTTGTTTAATTCTACTTTCTTCTGTATCAGATAGTCTAATTGCTCTATCTACAGTATAACGTACGTGTAGCAATTTGTTTCGTACGTAATAATACGGTTTAATTGCTGTTTCACTGTTGATAATTGTTTTCTGTAAAACACCTTTGTTTAATAAATCTTTTTTATCCATTTTTTACCTCGCTATCTCTATAAAAAATATGCACACTATGTCTAGTATCTGATTGTGCTGGAATAACATTCACTATATTGTGATTTGCAAGAAAATCATTTATTGCTTCTGCATAAGGCTCAACACTGTGGAACCATTGTGAATTAAAAACTACTACTTTACAACCATTATAATTAATTCCTTCCATTTTTATCCCCTAAATTCTTAGCATAAAGTAAACAAATAATAACATTGTCAAAATAATTGCAATATAATCCATAATTTCTAAACTCCATTTAGCTTTGTATTTATTTTCTTTTATCTTTTTAATCGTCTTCTTCATTTTCTACCTCTGTAAAATCACAATCACAAGTATTACAGTAAATGTCTAGTCCTGCCTTTCCCCATAATTTACACTCACAAGAAGGGCAAACATACTTAGTTTTATTTCTGTTGTATTTTTTCCTTTGCTTATCTGCATTATCAGCTCTAGGTATATCTTCTATTCCTTCGATATTTTTTCTTAATTGATTTTCAATTTCTGTAGAATATTCTACTAAATTGAAGTAATCTTCCCCAAATTCTTCTTTAAAAGAATTTGCAAAAGAATCAAATTCACCCCCTTCAATAATTTGTGTTGCAACACCTGTTTTTGATTTATTCATATATATAGGTTTTAATCCACAATCAAGCATTAATTGTTCCCATTGCTTATCGTGATAAGCACCCCTGGGAATATGTATATACGTGTTTTCGTATACATGACATAATTCGTGACAAACAGTCGCTAATACTTCTTTTAATTCTCTATTCAACCATTTTGGATTAATACCCAAGTAATTTATTACTTTTTTATTTTCTTTATTGTATAAAGAATTAGAAGCAACATAAGCTGTAACAAGATCACCACATTTATTACTTAGAGTGAAAAATACATCAGGGATTTTGTATTTTCCTTTACTTTCAAAGAAAGTATAACTTAATTTTTCAATAACAAAACTTAATTTATCTGTAAATTGTTTTGTTACACCTTTTTCTTCTAAAATTTCTTTCATAATTTTTACCTCTTATTTATTAAACAAAGTGAAGTGATTTGTTCCTATTGAAAAATCAATATTATGTTCTTCACATACATTTCTAATGAAGATTTCATCTTCTACAAAAATCTTTTTATACATTGTATCCCCATCAAAAGAACGTCCAAATTGTTCTTCAAAAATTGCTTTTATTTCTTCCATAATTTTTACCTCTTATTTTCTGTATCTTTTACCTGTCATAAAGTCTACCCAATTTTGAGCCTTTTCTAAAGTTTTGAATGTTGTCATTATTTTATCTTCTTTCATTACCAGGTAATCTAATATATGTTCGTTATTTTTTACTTCTTTGATTTCTAGTTTTGGCATATCATAACCAGCTAATTTATAGATAGTCTTCTTTTCTTCAATATCGTCTATTCTAATAATGCAATTTACTAGTAATTCCGTGCCGCCAAAACTTCTCTTATTGTTTACAAGAATAGGTATTTTTATTCTTCCAGATGTTCTATTTATTCTTCCCGTAACGTCGTATTCTTCTAACCATACTTTACCTTTAGCACCATACCACACTCTAATTCGTGTGTTATTTTTCCTGTAACGTTCCAACACGTTTATTAATTTTTCGTTTACGTTTTCATAAACTTCTGTGTGATTTTCCGTTTCTCTTTTGAAAAAATAATAAGTATCATTTACTATGTAAAAATAATCTTTCCATTTTGAATAGTCTTCTGTGTGTACTTGTTCTAACATAATTTATACCTCTCTAAATTGTAATATTTATATTATATAATTTTTATTTTGAATTGTACAATTCTCCATAAAAATTGTACAATTCTATACTTTATTCTTCTACAATAAAAAGACTTGCAACAGATTCAAATTCTTTACTTAATCTTAAAGATTCTATCTCAAAATCAGTTCCGAGTTCTGTATCTGTACTGTAAACATCACCTGTTTCTTTATCCCAAGGCATTGTAAAATCGTATTCATAATCACATTGTGTTATACTCTCGTTATATGCAATTTTAGAACAAATGCGATATTCACCATCACTAAAAGATGTCTTTTTCCTTTCGTCAAAACCACCTCCCCAGCCAATAACAATTCCCCATTCATTACCATCTTTATCAGTTTTTAATCGTTTGAAATAACAACCTTGTTTTTCTTTTAAAAGAAAATCTACAGCTCTTTTTATTTCTTTTGCCTCAATCTTATATTTTATTCTTTTTTCTTTCATTATCATCACCTCTTAAAATTATTATTTAATTTTCTTTAGATTTAATTGTTATATATAAATAATTTTTATTTTATATCTCACTATTGTATTAGTGAGATATAAACTTTATTATTTGTATAATTCTTTTTTAATTTCCTTAAAATCCATCGTTCTCACAAAATAAGGTTTAAATCCTAAATCCAGGTATCTTTTGACCTCATCAGTGTAATAGCAAGATGATATAGGAAAAATTACTACTTTATCATTTACAATCATCTTTTCTATTTCAACCATAGAAACATCTTTATATAGTGTCAAAGATTTTTCTACAAATTTAATAGTTTTTGGAAATCTATCTGTAAAATAACTTTTATCTTTTATTCTAAACAAAATCATATAGCAACCTCCCAGTAAATTATCTCCCCTAAAGTTTCCCAATAGTAGCAATCTATTGTATAATCATCTTCTTTAGTATCCTGATTTTCAGGAAGGTCAAGAAAACCCAGAAGCATTTTTTTAATTTCAAAAGTGATATATTCTACACCAATAGGCAAGCCTCTAAGCCATTTTCCTATTGTTTTAGGTGTTATTTGTTGCCCTTGATATAATACTACTTTACTTTCTTCAAATGCTTTTAGAAAAGTATTTATATAATCCTCTTCTTTTAATACTTCTGTCAAATATTGACAGAGTTTTTGCCTCATTGTGTTTTTTCTTGTTGGTGTCAATAATTTAATCTTATTCATAATTTTTTACCTCTTAAAATAATATTATTCTTTTACTTTCTCTATACCAAATGTAGCAAGTGGAATAAAATAATATGTAGTATAATATTGCCCTTGTTCTGTCTTTTTTTCTTTTACTAAACGTTTAGTATAAGGGATATTATGTATTTTTAATACTTTATCTAGTTGCTTCTTTCTGGAATTAGAAGTTTTATTACAATAGTTTTGAAAAGCTGTCAAATTAGGATTTTTTAATATTGTAAAACCCATTTCAACACCTTTCATATTTAATTCTTTTGGAGTTTGACCAAAAGAAACAAGCCCTAAAAAGTTGAAATTAATCTTTTTCCCATATTCATAAATAATATGTCTTATTTCCTTAATGTCTGCTCCCATATCTACCTCACAAAATTATATTTATTAAAATTAAAATACCAGAATTGTATCATCTTCAAATACTTTTCTTAAAAACTCTTTTAATAAAGAATTAATTTTTTCTTTTCTTTCCTCATAAGAAATAGCTATATTATTTTGAATTTGTCTTGCTTGTTCCTCATATCCTCTAACAAAATCATAATCTTTATGTACTCTATTAGATGGAAAATTACGATACCCATTTAATACAAAATATGTTTTATATCCAGATGTATAAAACACATAGCAATCCCAATTCCAACCATATACGCCACAATTGTAATAGGAAGGTGTTTGATGTTGTAAAAGTGTTTGAATATCAGCAACTAAAGACATTCCACTTTCATTTACTTGTTTTTTTGTGATTTTTGTTTTCATAAAATAACCTCTTAAAATTGTTTTCTTTTGTTCGTACTGAACAATTATAATATACATTATTTAATTTATTTTGAATTGTACAATTCTACATAAAAATTGTACAATTCTATTTTATTTTCTTAAAATTGTATTTTATCTAAAGCATTTAAAAAATGTACAATAGATGTATTTTTATTAAATTTGATTTCCCTTGTTTTGTTTGTGCTTTTTTCTGTTATACTTGCTATTAAGCCGCAAGGATAAAATAAAATTGTGTATTCTTTATTTTTATATTTAAACTTTAGCATAATTTACCCCCATCAATATAATATTTTCCATCGTCATTTTTATTAATAAAATAAATTGTATCTAGTTTTACATCAATATCATTGCAAAAGTATTTATAATTTTTTTGCTGTATGCAAAAACCATATTCATACAAAAATGTATTTACGCGGCTTTTAGTTGTGTTTGATAAATACCCGTCAAAAGATGGTAAACAAAAATAAACTATTTCTTTATTATCAGCTTTAATAGTTTTAGCAAATACTAAATAACCATAATTATAATAGAAAATTGATTTTGTTTCATCATCTACACTGATTTTATCGACCCCGTATTTAAAATTGTTTCTACTTCTAAACATAGAAAGTAATGTTTGTTCAATTTTTTTCATTTTTACACCTCTTAAAATTGTTTTTTGTTTTGTTCGTACTGAACAATTACAATATATAACAATTTGAACACATAAAATAGAATTAATCTATATGAAAATAGCATAAATATATTTATTATTTCAAGTATAATTAAATATAACAAAAAATTATATTTGTTATTTTCAAAAAAATGGCAAAAATAACACTATGCGATAGTATAGTAAATAATAAAAAAGAGTTATAAAATAATAAAAAAAGGTTGTAAAAAGAGTTATAATTTTAGTGTGAAAATTCAAAAAAGGTTAGCAAAAGAGTTATTTTTTAGGAAAGGTTATCAAAAGAGTTGTAATGTAAATGCTTTTAGTTTTTACTGCTTGCGTAAAATACCTAGAAAAAAACTATAGATTATATTAAATATAATATAATTGTCAAATTGGTAGTTGACAATTAAAAAGAAAAATTGTACACTATTTATTTTTAATTTGACAGCTATAATACACATAGTATAACTAATATTAGTTTTATATAAAACTTTTTTTCAAAAAATAAAATATAATATTATACGTCATATAGTATTGTAATTTTTCAAAAATTGAGACAAAAATTAAAAGCATTTACTATGTAACTCTTTTGATAACCTTTTTTGAAAAATAACTCTTTTTGCAACCTTTTTTATTAAAAAATGCAAGACACTTTTTTTGTTTTTGTCATTTTTCTACACTAGTGTATAGTATTTTTTATTTTCATATTTCCTTGTTTTTTGCCTTTTTTTCTACACTTTAGTATAGTATTTTTGTTGCTCCAGGTTGCTCCAGGTTGCTCCAGGTTGCTCCAGGTTGCTCCAGGTTGCTCCAGGTTGCTCCAGGTTGCTCCAGGTTGCTCCAGGTTGCTCCAGGTTGCTCCAGGTTGCTCCAGGTTGCTCCAGGTTGCTTTGATTTTTGAATAGATTTA
>JAGALD010000056.1 GCA_017625395.1 Bacilli bacterium
AAATATAGTGATGGACATGAAGAAACAATTAGTGATGCTTTAAGCCAAGGAAAAATAGATATACAATTGTTAAATAAATTCGATATTGACTATATAAAAGAAGAAAAAAATAAATATTTACAATAGTTGTCATTTTATTTTACAAAAAACGTTTAAGATGTTCCAATACAACATTTTGCATGCTATAATCTGGTGGAACAAATACTAAAAAAGGAAGTAATAAGTATGAAAAAACCAAGTGATGCAACCAAAACAGTTTTAAAAAAATCAAGAAAATATATTATTTTTAGAGGAATATGTTCTCTAATTTATCGTGGTATTGCAATGATTACTCCAATACTTTTCAGTAGTGCAGTTGATTTGGTTACTGATGGAAATTACGGTAAAGCAATATGGATATCAATTGTTGCAATAATAGCAGTTGTTGTATTTAGAATATTTGATATTATTTGTACTTATTCTTGGCATAAAATGTATAATTCGCTATATGATAATTATACTCGTCTTGGAGTTAACAAAGTATTTGATAATTCTATGTACAGTTTATCAAGATTTAACACAGGAGAATTTTTAAATATAATGAGTACTGATATTAACGTAATGGCAGACTTCTACTGTAATTTAATTATGAGACTAATTAGAATATTTGAAGTACTAATTATATTTGTATATTTCTTCATAATAGATTTATACATAGGTATTGCAGGAATTATAATGGCCATCGTATCAATCTCAATTATCTTCTTATCTAGTAAAAAGATTGAAGAATTAAATAAAACAAAATTAAATTATTTCGATAATAGAAATACAATCATTAATGAGTTCTTACTAAGTATTCGTGAAATTAAAGCATTTAATATATTTAATCCTATGAAAAAAAGAATTGATGATTCTACTCAAGAGTATTCTAAATCTTTCTTAAAGCAAAGAGTAGGAGAAGATATCTTTAAATTCTCTGTTGTAGGACTAATAGAAGCTTGTAGATGGGGAATGTTTATTTATGGTATATATTTAATAACTGTAGGTAAAATGGAAATGGGATCATTATTAATTATCTATAACTATTTTACTCAATTAGTAGATGGATTTAGTGAATTTGCAACAATAAACATAGGTATTAGACAATTAAAAGTATCAGAAAATAGATTTTATCAATTAATTATTTATAGTTATGAAAAACTATTATTAGAAAAAAAATATACAGTAAAAGATTTAAATATTAAATTTAAAGATGTATTATATGGTGATAGAGAAAGACCAATGTTAAAAGGAACTTCTTTCGATATTAAAGGTAATTCAATTAATACAGTAGTAGGACTAAGTGATAGTGGTAAAAATGGAGTAGTAGATTTATTACTTAAATTAAATAAACAACATGAAGGAACTATCACAATAGGGGATTTAAATATTAGTGATATTGACTTTGATTATTACTATAATTTAGTATCCAGTATTGATGTAAGTGACAAATTCTTAAATATGAGTATTAAAGATAATTTAAATTTAGTAAATGATAACTTTGAACATATAGTCCATGTATGTAAAGAGCTAGGAATTCATAATGATATATCACAACTAAAATATGGTTATGATACTATCTTAAATAGTAAAGACGACAATTTAAAACCAAATACAAAAATAATGTTAAATATTGCAAGAATACTACTAAAAGATACAAAAGTAATGATATTTGATGGAATCTTTAACTCATTAAGTAATGAAAATAGAAAAATTGTTCTAGATATATTAAATAATATTAAAGATAATCATACAATCATAATAATTGACAATAATGAATATGTGTTAGAAATTTCTGATAATATAATTTTATTAAACAATAATGAAGTTGTAGAAACAGGAGATTTTACTGAGATTTCTAAAAATGAAGTTTATAAAAATATTATTAATGAATAAAGTGGCAACAGCCACTTTTTAATTTTTATATAACGTTAAATATTAGCAGTAAAAAATATTTACCGCAATAAAATATATATGTTATAATTACTTTAGGAGGAAAGATTATGGATTTAGTAGATTTACTTATTTCAATTGCTATTGGAGCATTATCTGGATGGATTGCTGGTGAAATCATGAAATCAAAAGGAGGACTTCTAAGAAATATCCTTTTAGGTATCGTAGGTGGAGCTATTGCTGGTGCATTATTTGGACTAATAGGAATTTCTTTTGGTGGAATTATTGGCACAATTGTCGTATCTGTAATTGGTGCATGCTTACTAATTTTCCTAGCAAACAAATTTTTAAAATAATAACGTAGTAAAAAAAGCAAGTCGAAAGATTTGCTTTTTTAGTGGTATAATAAATCTATAGGAGGCAAAAAATGAATAGAGTGTATATATGTATCGATTTAAAAAGTTTTTATGCCTCAGTTGAGTGTATTGAAAGAAATCTTAATCCATTAACAACTAATTTAGTAGTAGCAGATATAGAAAGAACAGAAAAAACTATTTGTTTGGCCGTAAGTCCTTCATTAAAAACATATGGTATAAAAGGAAGAGCAAGATTGTTTGAAGTAGTTCAAAAAATAAAAGAAGTAAATTACGAAAGAAAGAAACAAACTAAAGGGTATAAGTTTACTGGAAAGTCAACAAATGATATTGAATTAAAAAATAATAATACCTTAGAAGTTGATTATATTGTTGCACCCCCTAGAATGTCTTATTATATGAAGTATAGTGCTAATATTTATAATGTATATTTGAAATATCTTGCACCAGAAGATATATATGTTTATTCAATAGATGAAGTTTTCTGCGATATCACAAATTATTTAAAATATAATAAAATGACTCCAAAAGAGATGGCTACTAAAATGATTCATGATGTTTATAAGACAACAGGAATAACCGCAACTGCAGGAATTGGAACCAACTTGTATTTAGCAAAAGTTGCAATGGATATAGTTGCAAAACATAGAGAAGCAGATGAATATGGTGTAAGAATCGCAGAACTTGATGAAATGAGTTATAGAAGAACATTGTGGAGCCACAAACCATTAACTTCTTTTTGGAGAGTAGGTCAAGGTTATGCAAAACGCCTTGAAGAAAAAGGAATATACACTATGGGTGATATTGCAAGAACATCCATAGAAAATGAAGAAATTTTATATAAATTATTTGGAGTAAATGCCGAACTTTTAATAGATCATGCTTGGGGATATGAACCATGTACAATGAAAGATATTAAAAATTATAAACCTAGTACTAATAGTATAAGTTCAGGACAAGTATTACACTGTGCTTATGACTATAAAAAGACAAAATTAATAATTAAAGAAATGGCCGACTCATTATCCCTAGATCTTGTTGCAAAAAAACTAGTAACAGACCAATTAGTGCTAACTATCGGCTATGACATTGAAAATTTAGATAATTACGACGGTGAGACATCAATTGACTATTACGGAAGAAGAATACCAAAACACGCTCATGGAACAATTAACTTAAATCATAAAACCTCATCATCTAAAATTATTATGGAGAATATGACTCTTTTATTTGATAGAATAATAAACAAATCATTATTAGTAAAAAGAATTACTGTAGTAGCATGTAATGTTACAGAAGAGCAAGAAGAAAGAAAAAAAATAAGATTTGAACAATTTGATTTGTTTACTAATTATGAGGAAAAAGAAGAAAAAAATAAAAAAGAACAAAAGAGTGAAATTGAAGAAAATAAACTACAAAACACTATATTAGACATAAAAAATAAGTTCGGTAAAAATGCAATACTAAAGGGTATGAATCTTGAAAAAGGTTCAACTGCAATAGATAGAAATAATCAAATAGGAGGTCATAGAAAGTGAATCAAGATAGTTACGACGATATAATTAATTTACCTCGTCATGTATCACAAAACCATAGACCAATGCCTATTGAATCAAGAGCAGCACAATTTGCTCCCTTTGCAGCACTAACTGGATATAGTGACGAAGTAAAAGAAAAAGCAAGACTAACTGAACAAAAAATAGAAATAGATGATGAATTAAAAGAAATATTAGATTGCAAATTAAAAATAATAAGTGATAATATAAAACTAAATCCAGAAATAAGTTTGACATACTTTATAAAAGATAATAAAAAAATGGGTGGTAAGTATGTTACTGTAACTGAAAAAATTAAAAAAATTGATATGATTAAGCAATATATTATTTTAATAGATAATAAAAAAATATTAATAAGTGACATAATAGATATCAAAGGGGATTTATTAAATATAATTGATAACAATTTTATGTTATATTAATAAAAAGGAAAGTGGTAGTAAATGAAAAAAATATCTGTAGTAATTCCAATGTATTACGAAGAAAAGGTAGCTCAAGAGTGCTACAACAGAACAAAATCAGTACTTGAAAATCTAAAAAAATATGATTATGAAATTATTTTTGTAGATGATGGTAGTAAAGATAATACTCTGTCAATATTAGAGACAATTGCAAAGAAAAATAAAAAAGTAAAAATTATTTCACTATCAAGAAACTTTGGTCATCAAGCAGCAGTTACTGCAGGATTAAAATATACAACAGGTGATGCAGTTGCCATAATGGATTCAGACCTACAAGACCCACCAGAAGTAATAGAAGAAATGATTACTCTTTGGGAAAATGGAAATGATGTAATTTATGCTAAAAGAAAATTAAGAAAAGGTGAGACACCATTTAAACTTTTCACAGCAAAAATGTTTTATAAAGTATTAAATGGATTATCTGATGTAGAAATTCCAAAAGACACTGGGGATTTTAGACTTGCTGATAGAAAAGTAATTGATGTAATAAACTCATTACCAGAACATAATAAGTTTTTACGAGGTCTATTTAGTTGGGTAGGTTTTAAACAAACACCACTTGAATATGAACGCCAAGAAAGATTTGCTGGTAAAACAAAATATCCATTAAAGAAAATGTTAAAACTAGCATCAGATGGAATATTAAGCTTTTCAACTAAGCCATTAAAATTGCTAGGAGTATTAGGAATATTATCAGTAACTTTATCATTTGTAATACTTATATATGCTCTAATATCTTATATATTTAATCTAAATCACTTAACAGCAGGATGGACTTCATT
>JAGALD010000003.1 GCA_017625395.1 Bacilli bacterium
AAAAAAGTAATATTTCTTGCACATTTTTAACTGCTTTTTCATGCTGTCTAAATGAAAAAAATAATAGCGACTAAACATTTTTGTTTTGTCGCTTATTTTATTTTGGAGGTGCCAAATGGATGATTTAATTTCTTTAGTGCAAAGATATTCACCAGAATCAGTTGATACAGTAAAAAAAGCATATAAAGTAGCAGAACAACTTCATCGTGGACAAAAAAGACAAAGTGGAGAAGACTATATTGTTCATCCAGTATCCGTTGCATATATATTAGCAGAAATGCATGCGGATTGTGATACATTATGTGCTGGACTTTTGCATGATACAATTGAAGATACAAATCTAACTAAAGAAGACATTAAAGAAATGTTTAATGAAAATGTTGCAAATTTAGTTGATGGTGTAACAAAAATAAGCAAAATGAATTTTTCTAGTAAAAGTGCCCAAAATTTGGCAAATACTAGAAAAATAATTACTGGAATAACAGATGATGTTAGAATAATCATAATAAAACTAGCAGATAGATTGCATAATATGCGAACATTACAATTTAAAAGTCCATTTAAACAAAAGGAAAATGCAATTGAAACAATGGAAATATTTGTACCACTTGCATATTATATAGGTGCCTATAGAATAAAAAGTGAACTAGAAGATTTATCTTTTCAGTATCTTTTACCAGACGACTATAAAAGAATAAGTGAACAAAAAGAAAAAGTTGAATATGAGAGTAAATCAACATTAGAAGAAATGTTACTAACAATAAAAGGATTTCTAGAAGATAAAGATATTCCAAATGAAATAAAAATAAGAACCAAAAATATATATGGTATTTATAAAAGATTAAGTGATGGAGGAAGACTATCAGATATACATGACTTATTAGCTCTTAAAGTAATGGTTGATGAAATAGAAAATTGTTATAGAACACTTGGATATGTTCACAAACTTTATCATCCAATAAATAATAGATTTAAAGATTATATATGTAACCCTAAAACAAATATGTATCAGTCTCTTCACACAACAGTTTTTGGCCCTGATGATAGATTAGTACAAACACAAATTAGAACATTTGATATGGATAAAGTAGCATCTCACGGCCTAGCAACATATTGGGATGTGGCAAAAGGTGATGCAAGAGAGATAATGCAGGAAAATCTAAGAAGCAAATGCCAATTTTTTAATTCATTAGTAGAGTTTAATTCTATGTTTGGAGATAATAGTGAATTTGTTTCAAAAGTAAAAAATGAATTATTTACAGATAGAGTATATGTTTATACAACAAAAGGAGAAATTGTTGAACTTCCAAAAGGTGCAAATCCAATAGACTTTGCTTATAAAATACATACAGATGTAGGAAATAATATGGTAGCAGCAGTTGTAAATGATGATAATGTTCCACTTGATTATGTATTAAGAAATAATGATCGAGTAAGAATATTAACTGATGAATTAGCAACAGGTGCAAAACCCGAGTGGGAAGATCTTGCCAAAACAACATATGCTAAAAGAAGAATTAGAGAATTTACTAGACAAAAGAAATCATAAAACAATACATAATGAGATGTATTGTCTTTTTTTATTAAATATAATAAAATTTAATTAGGTGATTTTTATGAAAAATATTAAAGTTGTATTTATGGGAACTCCAGAATTTAGTGTTCCTGTTTTAGAAGGATTAATAGAAAACTATAATGTTATTGGCGTTGTTACTCAACCAGATAAAGAAGTAGGGCGACATAAAGAAATAGAATTTTCTCCAATAAAAAAAGTAGCACTTGCTAACAATATTCAAGTATTACAACCAGTAAAAATAAAAGAAGAATATGAAGAAATAGTAAAATTAAATCCAGATATCATTGTTACCTGTGCTTATGGACAAATTATTCCAAAAATACTTTTAGATTTACCTAAATATAAATGCATTAATGTTCATGCATCACTCCTACCAGCTCTTCGTGGTGGGGCACCAATTCATCGTGCAATAATAAATGGACATAGTAAAACAGGTATTACTATAATGTATATGGATGCAAAAATGGATAGTGGTGATATCATAAGACAAAAAGAAGTAGAAATAGATAGTGATATGAATGTAGGAGTTCTACATGATAAATTAAGTCTTTTAGGAAGAGAACTTCTTTTAGAAACATTGCCAGACATTATAAGTGGCAATATTTCTCCTGTTAAGCAGGATGAATCTCAAGTAACATTTGCAAAAATAATAAAAAGAGAAGACGAACTTCTTGATTTTAATGAAAATACAATAGATGTTTATAATAAAATAAGAGGACTAAATCCATTTCCTGGAGCATACACAATACTTGATGGAAAAATTGTAAAAATATATAAAGCTAGAATTGAAAAAAATTTAACTAGAGCATTACCAGGAGAAATAGTTAATTTGTATAAAGATGGTTTTGCTGTTAAAACCTTTGATGGTGAAATAGTTATTCAAGAATTAAAAATAGAAGGTAAGAAAAAAATGGATTCAGTATCATTCATGAATGGAATTGGAAAAGAAAATTTATTAGGAAAAAGAATGACGAAAGAGTAGTGGTTTTATGAATTATAATGAATACGATAGTGATGGTAATAAAAAAAGTTTTGATTTTTCATTGCTTTTTACTGATAAAAAATATCGTTCAAGACTAGTATTAGGAATATATGCGATAGTATTTATAATATTGATTACAATGATTAGGCTAGGAGGAAATTCAACAAATCAAACATTACAAAGTGATAACAAAGTAGAAAATAATATAGAAGAAAATATTCCGGATAATGTTGAATCTGAAGAAATAGACAACTTCAAAGAAGAATTTTCATATATATATCTTAATAATTATAACTTTGAATATTCATTATTAAGCGATGAACAAGAGTTTATTGCTTTTGGAAAAAGATATGAAAATAAACATGACTTTAATTTTACAAATCAAATAGATACAATTCACTATTTATCAAACGGTAAAAAAGTAATGGCACTAGAACCAGATAAAGAATATTATGTTCTTACTAATTTACCATTTTATTACATAAATTATTTTGAAAGTGAAAAGATAAATAAAATACTTAATGAATCAACAAAAGTTTCTGAAAATGTTTATGAAATATCTAACTTGAAGCTAATAGATTTTGTAGAACCTGAATATAGAAGTGAACTTAATGATGAACAATTAAATAATACAATAACTTTAACGAAGAAAAATAATATTATTGTTGCACTAGAAATAGATATAACAAATCTTGTAAATGGACTTGGTAATGAAAATAATTCTACAATTATATCCTTAAAATATAGTAATTTTAACTTAATTGATGATTTTGAAATAAATTTTTAAAAAAAATTAAAAAAGTTCTTGCATTATTTGAAAAGTTATTATATACTTTAGAAGTACTGCTGGTTGTCAGCAAAAAAAGTGGGCTTGTAGCTCAGGTGGTTAGAGCGCACGCCTGATAAGCGTGAGGTCGGAGGTTCAAGTCCCCCCAGGCCCACCATTTTATGCCTCAATAGCTCAGTTGGTTAGAGCACTTGACTGTTAATCAAGGGGTCCTAGGTTCAAGTCCTAGTTGGGGCGCCATATATGGCCAGTTGGTGAAGTGGCTTAACACACCGCCCTTTCACGGCGGCATTCATGGATTCGAATTCCATACTGGTCACCATTTTGAATTAAACGTCGCTAGTCGATGTTTTTTTGTTTTATGAAAGACTAAAGGAATATATTTTGTCTTTCTTTTTTGTTGCTCAAATGTTATAATTACTTTATAGTTACCGGAGGTTATTATGAAAAGAAAAATATTATTGTTTGTAAGTTTTATTACTTTATTTTTTCTTTCGTTTACTAA
>JAGALD010000057.1 GCA_017625395.1 Bacilli bacterium
AAATAAAATATCAAAAAAAGATGAAACCTATAATATTGGTGATTACTATCAATATGATGCCACAAATGACAACCAAATAAAAGGATTAACGGATGTTAAATGGAAAGTAATGGGAGTAGATGAAAAAGGAAATCTTTTAATAGTATCTGCTTCATCAGTTGAAACAATTACTTTAGGAAAAAAAGATGATGTAGAAAAAACACAAAAAGATTACAAAGAAGGAATTGAGAAAATTACTACAATAGCTGAAAAATATGGTAGTGGAACAAACGCATTAGGCGCTAGAAGTATTACAATAGAAGATATCAACAAAATAACTAAGTATGATACTAAATATTCGGTAACATATGGAAAAAACGTAACATATTTTTGGGGTAAAAATGGAATTCTACAGTCGCAAGTAGAAAACAATGAAATTAACGATATAAAGATTCAACATAATGATGAATTTTATTGGTACAACAAAGATGAGAATAAATGGATGACTAACAAGAAAGATAATGAAGTTACTTATGAAGAACCTCAAAAAATTACAACTTTAAAAAATGAATTAATTATGTATAGCAATAACTATTATGATGACGAAAATGAATTTGAAAAAGCTCTACTAGACATAGACAGTCCAGAATATAAAATGATATTTAAAGAAGATGAAGGAACAAAAGCTAACTACTGGTTATCAAACCAAGTTATAAATGCCACTGATAAATATTTAGGTCATGGATATAATGTTGTAAGAGGTGATGAAGTTAATTACAGCAATCTAATTTACTTTAATGGAGTAACATATGAAATTACAGCAGGAATCCGTGTTGTTGTTACAATAGATTAAAAATAAAGAAGCGAAAGCTTCTTTTTATTGTTAATAAAAAATATAATTGTTATAATTTTCTTAGATGAAGTGGTGAAATTATGAAAGAAAATGAATTCAATAAAGAAGTAGAAAAAAGCATAATAAAAAAGTATAAAAAAACAATATGGGAAAGATTTACAAGAGCAATAAATGACTATAAATTAATTGAAGATAATGATAACATTATGGTATGTATTTCCGGAGGAAAGGACTCCTTCTTATTAGCTAAATGTATTCAAGAATTAATGCGTCATAGAAAAATAAATTTCAAAGCAAAATTTGTAGTAATGAATCCAGGATACAGAAAAGAAAATATAGAAAAAATAATTAATAATTCAAAGCTCTTAAACATTGACATAGAAATATATGAAAGTGATATTTTTGCAGTAGCAGAAAAATTAAATAAAGAAAAACCTTGCTATATGTGTGCAAGAATGAGAAGAGGATTTTTATATAACAAAGCACAAGAATTAGGTTGCAATAAAATAGCACTTGGACATCATTTTGATGATGTAATAGAAACAACACTTTTATCAATGTTTTATGGTGCCGAATTAAAAACAATGTTACCAAAACTTCATAGTGAAAATTTCGAAAATATCGAACTTATAAGACCATTATATTTAGTAAAAGAGCAAGATATTTTAGATTGGAAAAACTATAATAATTTAGAATTTCTAAATTGCGCATGTAGTTTCACAGAAAAAACTAATAATGATGTAGAAATTAGTAAGAGAAAAGATATCAAAAAGTTAATAACATCACTAAGAGAAAAGTATGAAAATATTGATTATAATATTTTTAAAAGCATGGATAATGTAAATTTAAATTCTATATTAGGATATAAAAGAAAAGAGGAAAGACATAACTTCCTAGAAGAATATGATACAATTGACAATAAATAATAAATCAGTATAATACAAAACACGGTGATAATTATGGATGAGAAACAACTAATAGATCAAATGGAATACTTTTTAGCGGCTTATGAAGATAGCTATGATGAAGAAGCATTAGATTTTATTAGAGAAAATTATTTAGAGTATTATAAAAAAGGAATAAGAATTGATATAATAGACCAAGCTCTAGTAGCTATTGATTTACTACCAGATGATGTAAATCTTTACAAAAGATACTTAGAATTTTTAAAAGAAAGGTATTCGTTAGACCAAGATATTTTAGAGGTAGGATGTGGAAGATTCCCAGCTTTTTCAAAGTATGTTGATAATGTTCAAAGCCAAACTGGAAAAGGCACAATAACTGCATATGACCCAGATTTGATTACCACAACTTTTGGTAATATTAAATTGTATAAAAAAGCATTTGATGAAAATACAAGAATAAGTGATTATTCATTAATTACTTCAGTAAGACCCTGTGAAGCCACACTTAGCTTAATACAACGAGCAAACGAAGAAGATAAAGACTTTTCAATATTAACATGTGGTTGTACACATTTTCCACCAATATATTTAGATTACTACAGGTGTACTCCAACTCGTGAAGAATGGCGACACTACTTAATTGAAAGAGCAACTAAGAATTTACCGAAAGATAGAACAATAGATATAGATTTTATAAAAGGAACAGAAAATCCAATTATAAGCAGTAGAAAAAAACAAAAAATAATAAAATAAATATTGTAAAAAAATTCTAATATGATATAATCTAATTGATAATCATTATCATTAAGGAGAGGTATGAATATTAGAAATACAAATCAAAAAAAAATAATTTTGGATACATTATCTTCATTAAGAACACATCCTACTATTAATGAACTTTACGAAAAAGTAAAAGAGAAAAATCCAAATATTGGGATTGCTACGGTATATCGTAATATAAAAAAGTATGTTGATGATAGAATAATCTTTGTAGTAAAAACAAATGACGGAATTGATAGATACGATTATTATGGAGAACATATTCATTTTGAATGTTTAGGATGTGGAAAAATTATAGATATAGATGATGATGAGTTACAAAAAAGTGTAAGAGAAAAAACAAAAGAAAATGATTTGAAATTCGAAAGTTGTAATATCTTAATAAATGGTTATTGTAAACAATGTAAAAAAAATGATTAAGACATATTTGAGGAAACTCATAATATAGAATATGTAAGATAAGGAGAAATTATGGATTACGAAAAATTAAAAGGATCAAAAACAGAACAAAATTTAATGACTGCATTTGCAGGAGAAAGTCAAGCAAGAAACAAGTATAGTTACTATGCTTCAAAAGCAAAAAAAGATGGATATGAACAAATCGCAGCAATTTTTGAAGAAACTGCAAATAATGAAAAAGAACATGCAAAATTATGGTTTAAATATCTACATGGTGGAGAAGTACCATCAACAATGGATAATTTAAAAGATGCAGCTGAAGGTGAAAACTATGAATGGACTGACATGTATGCAGAATTTGCAAAAACAGCAAAAGAAGAAGGATTTAATGAATTAGCATATCTATTTGATGCAGTTGCAAAAATTGAAAAAGAACACGAAGAAAGATACTTAACATTATTAAAAAATGTTGAAGATCAAAGAGTTTTCCAAAAAGATGGAGATAAGATTTGGGTTTGTAGAAACTGTGGACACGTTTATGAAGGAAGTAAAGCATTAGAAGTATGTCCAGTATGCAAACATCCAAAAAGCTTCATGGAAGTAAAAGCAGACAACTATAAGTAAAATAAAAATGACAATTAACAAAAATTGTCATTTTTTTGGTTAACACAACTAAACACTCTAAAATACAAAAAAAAGGTTACTTGCTTTTATATACGTATTAATCATGTTATAATTTTAATAGTAAAAAGGGCGTGAAATAATGATATTAACTTTTATAATAGCAGTAATACCTACAATAGTACTTGGATACTTTGTATATAAAAAAGATATTCTTGAAAAAGAACCAATTGGATTAATTACAACATTATTTTGCTTGGGAACTGCAATAATCTTACCAGCAATAATACTAGAAAATGTGATAACACTTATATTACCAATAACTAGTAATGAGATATTAAATTGTTTTACGTTGTCTTTTTTTTGTGTTGCATTAGTAGAAGAAGGATTAAAAGCTTCTATGGCATATGAAATAGCATGGAGAAACAAAAACTTTAACCATATATATGATGGAATTGTTTACTGTGTCTTTACATCACTTGGATTTGCAACCTTAGAAAACATCTTATATGTTTTTACATATGGAAATATGACAGGAATATTAAGAGCAATAGTGTCTGTACCAGGACATGCATTCTTCGGAGTAACAATGGGCTACTACATGGGATTTGCAAAGTACAATGAACATATTGCTGATAATTCTAAAAAAACAAGAAATATCCTATTAAGTATTTTACTTCCAATAGTATTTCATGGGTTATTTGACTTTTTGCTATTAACAAATAATCAATTAATGATTATAATATTCTTCATATTTGTATTAGTTTTATATATTATTTCATATTTAAAAATAAGAAAACTATCTAAAGTTATGAATATGTTGCCACAATAAATTAAGAAGGTGATCAAATGAAAGAAATTTTTGAAAATAAAAATAAATTATTTCTTTTTACATTAATATTATTTTTATTCAATTCAATTGTAATTAGAATGTTACCTAATGAATTTGATAATCTTTTTATGTCACTAGTTTTTCCTTTAAGTACAATGATTCTAATTACAACATACGGATATAAAAATAAAATTAGTTGGTCACTTCCAATAATTTATATGATTTTTTACATGTTAATTGGATATTTTTGTCTATTCGATTACATGAGTGGTTTAAAAATAGTAATCACTTTATTATCGGGATTATTAGCTAATGTATTAGTACTGCTAATAAATAAAAAGAATAAAAAAAGAACAGAAAAAAAAGAAGAACATCAAATAATATTTTCAAATAATACAAAAAAAGTAATATCTTATTCTATGCCAATTATATTTACAATAATTTTAGAAATATATTATAAATTATGTACTTTTGGAACACCAAATTTAAAAATAGAACTTCCAGCAATAATTATACTATTAATAATACTTTATTCATTTTACCTATTATTTTTATCATTATTACGAAATACATTTAGAGCAAATGTAATCTTATCAATATTGTTATTAATATTATTTATTGCAAACCAAATGCGTATTTTTTACACAAGTGATACACTTCTTTTAACAGACTTTCTTTTCTTACAAACAACAGGTGAGTTAGCAGGTTTTGTTGATGTAACTTTAATAAACGCAATAAATTATATTTTATCACCAACGATAATTGTTATTGCACTTTTTATATGGTTACTTAACATTTGTTTAAAAGCTAAAATAGAAGTTAACACAAAAAAGATAAATATTCCACTTTTTGTAATTTCATTATTGATTTTACTAGGTTTATTCTTTCCAATAGAAAGCTTTGATAAATTTATTCTTGATAAAGTATATGATTATAATAAAGTATCAGATTATACAATTTCGGTAAGTAATACCAGATACTACTATAAGTATGGAGTAATATCTGGTATGTATGGAAAGTTTCTAGAAACAAGAAGATATGAACCTGATAACTACGATGAAGAAGGATTAAAATATACTATAAATAATGTAGAAAAAATTGAAGGTACATGGAAAAAACCAAATGTAATAGTAGTGTTTTCTGAATCGTTTTGGGATATATCACAATTAGAAGGTATTAAATTTGACAAAGATATTACAGAAAATTTTCATAAACTAGAGGAAAAAGGAAAAATAGTAAATATGATAACCCCATCATATGGTGGAGTAAGTGCCAATGTTGAATTTGAAGTACTAACTGGTGGAAGCCTTAATTATTTTAGTAAAGGCTATATTCCATATATGCAACTTTACAACAAAAAAAGTAAAGATAATCCTTCAATAATAAAAGAATTTAAAAAGAACGATTATAAAACAGTAATACTAAATTCATCAAGTAAAAAAATGTTTAATTGCGATAATGTTTATAACTATTATGGTGTTGATGAAAGAAGACATTTATATGATGAAATTAACTTAAATGGAGAATACGTAAAAGACAAATACATAACGGATGAAATAATAAAATATTTTAATAATAAAGATAAAAATGAAAAAGTATTTTACTTTGCAATAACCATGGGTGGACACATGCCATATTACGAGGAAAGATACAATAAATATGATTTTAATGTAGTAGAGTCTAAATATAACAATGAAATAACAGGAACTCTTAAATCATATGCTCAAGGTATTTATATGGCAGATCAAGAATTAGGAAGACTTTATGAATATATAAATACTCTAGAAGAAGAAACAATTATTGTATTCTTTGGAGACCACCTACCACATTTACAAACAAAAAGTGGAAAAGATGCATTATTCGAAATAAACTATTTGAATAATAACTATGATCTTGAAAGTGTATATAGACAATTTAATACAAATGCAATAATACTTAGCAACTATGATATAAAATATGATGATACTAAATACTTAAGTCCTGATTTACTACTTACATATGTCATGAACAATATGAATATTGAAATATCACCATACTATAAATGGCTATATACCACAATAGATACACTACCATCATCTAATTACGTAGTAAGTATTTCAAACGATGGACAATTACACTATACACTAGGACTTGAAGGAAAAATGAAAGATACATATGAAATGAGAAAAAAAGTCCAATATATGATGTTTAAATAAGGAGAGTAATAATATGACATTAGAAAAATCATTAGATTATCTATCAATTATTGGAGATGGAACTGCTTATAATAAAGAATGGGATTATCTATGGGTAGAAACACATAAATCTCAATATACAGCATCAGAAGTTATAAGTAAATTAACACCAGAAGATATTCAATATTTAAATTCGAAAATAAATGATATGCAAAGAAGTAATTTGTATCAAAGAAAAACAGATTGTCACGGTAAAAGACATGTAGAAAATGTTATGCTTTTCGCGGGAATAATTGCTATATATGAACAATTAACGGGACCTGATAGAGATTTATTAATGGAAGCGGCAAAATATCACGATCAAGGAAGAGATAATGATTTTGATGAGCAACACGGTATAGAAAGTGCCTATATTGCTGGTAGAGATTTACAAGATAAATACACTGAAGAAGAAATAAAGATAATTCAAGCAGCCATTATTTTCCATGATGATAGAACAAAAGGAACAAGTATAAAAGAAATCGAAGATGAAGGATTTGCTAAAATTGCAGAAAGACTTAATCTTTCACAAGAAGGCATAAAAAGAGCAAGAGTAATTGGGAATATACTAAAAGATGCAGATGCGCTAGATAGAGCAAGATTTACTTCTCAAAAGTCTCCAATTGGTGAACAATTTCTAAGGACAGATACATCATTAAAATTAATACAAGTGGCATTTCAATTACATGAAGCATATTCACTAGATGATTTAGACGAATTATTAAAAACAGAAACACCAGAAATAATAAGTGAAGTGACTGATTATAAAAATGCAACAAGTCCAATAAGAGCAAAAAAACACTATATAAAGGATATTCTTAAAAGAGGAAAAACAATGTAATAAGAGGAACATATGCAGTTAGATAGAATAAACACCCCTGAGGATTTAAATAAATTAACAATAAAAGAAAAAAGAGAATTGGCAAGTGAAATAAGAGAGTTTTTGATAGAAAAAGTTTCTAAAAATGGAGGACATCTTTCCTCCAATTTAGGCGTAGTTGAATTAACTATTGCCCTTTTATCAAGCTTTGATTTAGAAAAAGATAAAATTATTTTTGATGTAGGCCATCAAAGCTATGTATATAAAATATTAACTGGAAGAAAAGATAAATTTGATAAATTAAGAAAATATAAAGGGCTAAGAGGATTTCCATATAGACACGAAAGTAAATATGATATTTTTGAAACAGGACACAGTAGTACTTCAATATCTGCAGCACTAGGAATAGCAAGAGCAAGAGACATAAAAAAAGAAAAATTTGAAGTAGTCTCAATAATTGGGGATGGTTCGATAAGTAGTGGAATGAGTCTAGAAGCAATCAATGATCTTGGTTACAATAAGACAAAAATGATAATAATATTAAATGACAACGGTATGAGTATATCAAGTAATGTTGGTGGAATATCAAGTTATTTAAGTAGAATAAGTATTAATGAAAAATATTTGAAAGTAAAAAACAAAATAAAACATTGCTTAGATGATACAAAAGTAGGAAATTTTTCCATAAAAGTTTTATCTAGATTTAAAGATGGATTAAGAACTTTTTTAGTACCATCTCAATATTTCGAAGCAATGGGCTTAACCTATATTGGACCGATTGATGGACATGATATTTCCTTAATGACAAAAGTAATGAAAAGAGTAAAAAAATATAATAAACCTGTAATACTACATGTCGTTACAAAAAAAGGACAAGGATATGCCCCAGCAATGAAAAGTCCTGATATTTATCATGCTGTCTCACCATTTGATTTAAAAACTGGAATAAAAGAAAAAAAACAAAACGATTATTCTAGTGAGTTTGGAAAAGCAATGTTGAAATTAGCAAAAGAAAATGACAAAATTGTTGCAATAACAGCAGCAATGAAAAATGGTGTAGGACTTAAGGATTTCTTTCAAAAATACCCCAAAAGAAGTTTTGACGTTGGAATATCAGAAGAACATGCCGTAACTTTTGCAGCAGGACTTGCAAACGAAAATATGACACCAGTATTTGCCGTATATTCAACTTTTCTCCAAAGAGGTTTTGATCAAATCGTACATGACGTGTGTATGCAAAAACTTCCTGTAATTTTTGCAATTGATAGGGCAGGTTTAGTAGGAAATGATGGAGAAACACATCAAGGAATATTTGATTTATCTTATTTAAGTCTTATTCCAAATTTAACAGTGATTTCACCGAAAACTACTAAAGAAATTTATAAAATATTAAAATGGGCATCAAAACAAAAAAGTCCAGTAGCAATAAGATATCCAAGAGGAACAGACGAAAAAGAACTTAGCCCAATAGAAAAAATAAAATTAGGAAAATGGGAAATAATATCAGAAGGAGAAAAAATTGCCATAATTGCAACAGGAAAAATGGTTCAAAAAGCCATAATCGCAAAAGAAAAATATAATTTAAATGTAAAAATAATTAATGCATTATTTATAAAACCTTTAGATAAAGATATTATAAAAGAATTAGTAAATAAGAATTATAATATATTAACAATCGAAGATAATGTTTTAAATGGTGGATTAGGTTCACTAATTACAATGAAACTTCAAAAAAATAATTTTAATGGAAAAATAATTTGCATGGGATACGATGATAAATTCGTTGAACAAGGAACAATTGCTGAATTATTAAAACAAGAAAGAATAACTAGTGAAGATATAAAGGAAAATATTGAAAAACTAAAAGCGTAAAATTAAGGGGGAAGTATATGAAAGAAGAAACAAAGTTAAATAAGATTGATTATGCTATTTTAAAAACTATAGAGCAACATCCCAATTGGAATTCAGAAGATATATTACATGGACTAGTATTTTCTAATGAACCAATAATGCATATAACTTCTAATGGTGATGCAAGAGAAAAAATTGCAACATTAACAAAAGGAGATATAATTGGAGAAATAGCAAAACAAGCACTAAGAGTTGCAGCCATTGGCATACAAGCCGGAAAATTAAGTGGAAAACAAGATTGCATAAAATTTTTAAACATAATAAATCAAGAGAAAATTTCAGGTGATAAAATAACAGAATTCTTGTGTGATAATCCAGAACTTTTAGAAGAACTAATAACATCTTTTTCCAAAATTAGATATAGAGATAGACAAGAAGTAGATTTACAAAAGTTGGATAAATATATAAATAGTAAAATACGTGAATACATTTATTATTTAAATGATAATCAAGGAATACTTGCCAAGGGAAAAGTAAGAAGCTTAACAGTATTTGAACGTAAGTTAAACAAATCTAGAACAGATATTATAAAAGGAGTTCAATTAAAAAAGAAAAGCCTCAATTATTCATTAGGTAAAGATATGTTCGCATCAATAAATATTGGTAACGGAAGAAATTACCAGCAAGATTCTGTTTTATTGTTAAGACATCCTAAAAATAGAGACTTTAAAATGTTAATGGTAGCAGATGGTGTTGGGGGACATTTAAATGGTGGAGAGGCAAGTAGATATGCAACACAAAAAATAATGGAATGGTTTGAATCTTTAAGTGTTAATTATTATGATGATGTAGATACTTTAGCACAACTATTATCAAGAAAGCTGAAACAAATAAGTGAAGAATTATCTACATTCAATGATGGTAGAGCGACTACTTTTGTAGGAGCGATTGTAGGAAATAGCCAAACAGTAATTGCATCTGTTGGAGATTCAAGAGCATATATAGTAAAAAATAATATGTTAAAACAAATATCAAGAGATGATTCACTTGTGCAAAGATATTTAGACAAAGGCTATATAGAATCAAAAGATG
>JAGALD010000058.1 GCA_017625395.1 Bacilli bacterium
GGGCAGGCTTTACATGTCGTATTATCTAAATATTGACCTGCAGGACACCAAGTAGAAACATTACATTCACTCTTAGATTTAGCCCCCTCACCAGACGTTGTAGTATTAGAACCACATGGTGTACAACTACTCTTTTGACCAAAATATACTCTGTGTTTTTCTTTATAAGTTCCCTTAGCACATTTTGTAGTTGTTTTTGCTTCAACTGTAGCAATATAATTTCCAGCTGATACATCAATATAACAATCATTTATAGAATCTGATTTTTTATCACTCTTAGAATATGGACTAGGACAAACTGACTTAACACCATCAACACAATATGAACCACTTGGACAATCACGGCAATTTTTACCATCTACATATTGACCTGCTGGACATGTTGTTCTTAATTCACATTCAGAACTTCCTTCACTTGCATTTGTATATCCCTCAGGACACTTAGTACAACTTGATGCACCTTTTCCACTATATGTTCCAACAGGACAATTAGTACAACTTAAAGTACTACCATAATATACCTTACCACCAGCACTATATTTTCCAGCAGGACACTCAGCCACACTTGGATAATATGACATATGTGGATCTTGCTTATAATTTCCAGGTTTTATATTTGTATAACAAGATTCAATCTTACTAGAACCTGCAGAACTTGTATGATTAACAGGACATTGTTCTTTTTTAACTCCATCACAATAATATCCTATTGGACAAGTTTTACATGTATGATTTTCTATAAATGCACCTGGTGAACAAACAGGATCTTTAATTTCAATTATTTCTTTTACATCTATTGAACAAGAACCAGTATTTCCATCTTTATCTTTTACATAATAATTATATGTTCCAGGTTTTCCAATCACTTTAGTATATTCAGAAACACCACTATAACTACTACTAAAACCACGATAACTAAATCCAACATTATTAATATCGTAAGATGACGCAATTAACATTCCATTACTGTAAGATAATGAACAAGTTGGTTTCCCAGGCTTAATTTCAACAGTTATTTCACATGAACCAGTATTTCCATTTTTATCTTTAACATAAAAATAATATGTTCCAGATTTTTTAATATATTGCCATGTAGTTTTTGAACCACCATATGTAGAAGAAAAACCATAATATGACATTCCTCCACCACTGTTATCTGCATATGTTCCAGTTAAACGATTTGTTTTCTCATCAAATGACAAATTACAAGTAGGTACCAAATCTTTTTTATCTACTACAACCGAACAACTTTTCCTATTACCGGCATTATCTTTTACATAATAATTATATGTTCCTGCCTTAGTAATTCTTTTTGTTGTAGCATTAGATCCAGAATAACTATTAGAAAATCCATAATACACTAAAGTATTAGAACCACTACCACTACCTGTTAAAACACCATTACTATAACTAATTTTACAGTTTAAATATGTTTTATTTTGACTATCTGATTTTTTATCAACAACTTTTATTTCTTTACTAGTAATTTTTTCTTGAACATTACCAGCATAATCAACAAACACTGATTTAGGTAATTCAAGCTTTGTTTTACCAGCCTTAATTCCATTTACAGTTATTGTATATCTATAACCATCATCTATATTTTCAACTTGAATTGCAGTTTTCTTAGTCTTTTTATAAATATCTTTAACTACACTTACAATTGAATCTTTAGTAAATTTGAATTTTCCAGGAAATTTTATATCAAGAAAATCAATATCATTTACAACTTTAAGTCTACTATTTTCGTCTACACATTCAACAACATATGTAGCAGTCTCACCAACATAAATTTCATTAGGAGTTGGACCCTTAACAAAATTACAAGTTGGTTTTGTCTTATCAATTTTAACATTTACTTTTTTTACAGAAGAATCACCATATTTGTCATATGCCATTATCGTAACAACATGTTCTCCTTCTGAAGTAACAAGAATAGATTTATCATCTGTTAAATCATAATATTTGCAATTTCCACTGCAATCAATTGCATATTTTACGTTAACATTTGAACTAACATTAATCTTAACATCTTTATTAGTCCATACATTTTCTTTTACACCATCAGAAAATGAATATTTTAAACTAATTTCATCTGACATTGAAAAATCATCAGAACTTTTTGATGAAACTGTTACACTAACATTTTTTTCATATGTTACATTATCAACTTTATAAACAACAACTATGTCAGTTTCTCCACTATTAACAGCCGTTACTTTCCCCATTTCATTGATTTTAGCAACATTTTCATCTTTTGATGAATAAGATATTTCTTCAATATCAAGTTCACTTAGCTCACCTAAATCAACATCAACTTCATTTCCAACACTAAGAGACATACGAGATACCTCAATTGTGTTTTCATTATTATTACTACTTAAACTTTCTTTTCCACTTAACAAAAAAAAGAAAGCTACTGCAACAACAAATACTAAAGAAGCAGAAATTGAAATAAATTTAACTAATGAAAACTTATTTTTTTTCTCACTGCTTTCCATACTGTCCTCCATCTATTTTATATCACAATTTTATCACAATAAATTAAAAAAGCAAATAGATAAAAAATATTTAAATATTTAAATATTTATGCTAAAATACCCATAAGGAAGTGATTATTATGAAAAAAACAATATTAACAGGAATAAGACCCACTGGTAGAATTCATTTAGGACATTATTTTGGAGCTACTAAAAATTGGGTTAAACTACAAGATGATTATAATTCGTTTTTTGAAATTGCAGATGTTCAAGCACTAACCGACAATTTCGATAATCCAACCAAAGTAAGAGAAAATGTAAGAGAAATTGCAATTGATCTTTTAGCAATTGGAATAAATCCAGAAAAATCTACAATTTTCATTCAATCAATGATACCAGAAATTGCAGAATTAACAATTTATTACTCTAATTTAGTAACAATGGCAAGATTATATAGAAATCCAACTATAAAAACTGAAATTGCCCAAAAGAAAGCAATATTTGGTAATGATGGTGAAAGTGTTACTTATGGATTTGTTGGATATCCAGTAAGTCAAGCAGCAGACATTACTGCATTTAGAGGGGAACTTGTTCCAGTAGGAGAAGATCAATTACCACTAATAGAACAATGTCGTGAAATAGTAAGAAAATTTAACAATATATATGGTGAAACATTAAAAGAACCAGAAGCATATTTAAGTAAAACAACAAGAATAAAAGGACTTGATGGAAATGAAAAGATGGGAAAAAGTTTAGGTAACGCTATCTATTTACGAGATAATGAAGAAACTATAACAAAAAAGATTATGGGAGCAGTAACAGATACAAACAAAATAAAAAAAGATGACCCTGCCGATCCAACTAAATGTATGGTATATTATTATCACGATTTAATTAACTCAGAAAACAAAGAACAAATATGTAAAGAATGCCAAGAAGGTTCTCGTGGTTGTGTCACATGTAAAAAAGAACTTATCAAAAATATGATAGAGTTTTTAAAACCAATTCAAGAAAAAGGTAAATATTATGAAGAACATCCAGAAGTTGTAGATGAAATATTATTAAATGGTACTAAAAAAGCAAAAGAAGTTGCAAAAGAAACTATGAAAGAAGTTAAAAAAGCAATAAAAATAGATTATTATGATTAAAAAAAGAGTCTTTAACTAAAGACTCTTTTTACATTTAATATTATGTATCTAAATATTCTTATCTTTTATTTTTTTCATTTTATCATAATAAATATATAACTTTTGAACATTATTTTCCAACAAATAATAATGCATTATATAAGGTATCAATAACAAAAGAAACATAAAAGTTAATATCATTAATCCAATACTAGGAAAATTTATTGTATATAAAAAACTAATTATCGAAAGTATAGCAAATAAAACAGTTACTATTAAATGAATTAATCTTTCATGTTGATAAAATGAAATTTTTATTAAATGATTTTCTATTACATCATCAATATTATCTATCTTCTTGTTTTTTAATATATTTTCTACTTCTAAAACATAATCAAGTATACTTTTTTTCATATTATTTCCCTTCAATTAAACTTAATGAAACTTTTTCTTTTTCAATAGATATATCTGTTACATAGCAATCAACTATATCTCCTACACTTACTACTTCACTTGGATGTTTTATATATCTATTTGTTAATTTTGAAATATGAGCCATTCCATCATTATGTAGCCCAATATCAATAAACACACCAAAGTCAACAACATTTCTAACAGTTCCTTGTAATTTAGTTCCAATCTTCAAGTCTTCAATATGCAATATATCACTTTTTAATAAAGGTTGTGGCATATTATCTCTCGGATCTCTATTTGGTTTTTGTAAGTCACCTACTATATCTTCAAGAGTATATTTATCAATTTTTAATTCCTCACAATATTTTGTTAAATCAAAATCTTTTAACGCTTCTTTTAATTTTTCAGTACCTATATCTTCTTTCGATAAGTTTAATGATTTTAATAAATTTTCAGTTTCCTTATAACTTTCTGGATGTATTGAAGTTTTATCAAGTGGATTTGTTCCATCAATTATTCTCATGAATCCTATTGATTGTTCATATACTTTTGGAGTTATTCCTTTTATTTTTTTTATTTCTTCTCTTGAATTTATTTTTCCATTTTCATTTCTTGTATTTATTATTGCTTCAATAGCTTTTTTATTTAAACCAGATACATATGATAATAAAGATGGTGATGCTGTATTTATATTTACTCCTACTTGGTTTACTGTTTTGGTTACAACGAAATCAAGTGATTCATCTAACTTTTTCGGAGTTACATCATGTTGATAAAGTCCTACACCTATACTTTTAGGGTCTATTTTTACTAGTTCCGATAAAGCATCTTGAAGTCTTCTTGCTATACTTATTGCACTTCTTTTTTCAACTGTTAAATCAGGAAACTCTTCTATTGCTAAAGGTGATGCTGAATAAACTGATGCACCTGCCTCATTTACTATAATATAGTCTACTTTCCTTTTTGATTCTTTTATTGTATCAGCAATAAATTTTTCTGATTCACGCGATGCTGTTCCATTACCAATTGCAATAGTATCAACATTATATTTTTCGATTAATTCTAATACAATCTTTTTACTTTCTTCAATCTTATTATGAGGTTCTGTTGGATAAATAACACTTATATTTAATGGCTTACCAGTTTTATCTACTACTGCTAATTTGCAACCTGTTCTAAAAGCTGGGTCGTAACCTAATACAACTCTTTCTTTTAATGGTGGAGTTAAAAGTAAATTTTCAACATTCTTAGCAAAGTTTTCAATTGCACTTTCTTCTCCATCTTCCTTTAACATCGCACGAATTTCACGCTCTATACTTGGTTTAATAAGTCTTTGATATCCATCCTTTATTGCTTCTTTTACTAATTGTCCACATACATTTTCTTTTTTGATTATTTTTTCTTCTAAATATTTTAAAATACTTTCTTCTTCGATATCTATTGATACTGTTAATACTTTTTCATTTTCTCCACGATTAATTGCTAACACTCTATGTGGTTTTATTCTATTAACTTTTTCTGCAAAATCATAGTACATCTCATAAACCTTCGAAGAATCATCTGCATTCTTTTTCATTTTAGAAACAACTATTCCATCACGATAAGTTCTTCTTCTAATTTCTTTTCTATATTCAGCATTATCACTAACAATTTCAGCAATAATGTATTTAGCCCCCATTATAGCATCGTCAACAGTTAAAACTTTATCATTTAAATATTTTTCAGCTTCCTTATAAACATCTATGTCACTAAATTCAAAAATAATTTTACTAAGTGGTTCTAACCCATTAGCAATGGCTTCAGTTGCTTTTGTCTTTTTCTTTTCTTTATAAGGCCTATAAAGATCTTCAACATCAACTAATTTATTACAAGCAAGAATCTCATTCTTTAACTCTTCAGTAAGCATTCCTTTTTCATCAATTAATCTAATAACATCTTCTTTTCTTTTTAATAAATTTTCTTGATAAGTATATACTTCATTTATACTTCTAATAACTTCCTCATCAAGTGCACCTGTCGCTTCTTTTCTATATCTAGCAATAAAAGGAATTGTATTTCCTTCACTAAGTAAATTAAGTACAACCTCAACTTGTTTTTCCTTTATATTTAAACTTTTACTAATCTCTTTTATTATATTCTCGTTCATAACATCCTCCTAAATCATTTTAACATAAATTTAAAAGAAAAAAAAATTCTAATTTTAGAATTTTTTTAATAACCTATTCTTAATATTTCACACTCAATATTATTAGCTACACCAAATTTATAAGCATTTTCTTTTGTAGCAAATAATAAATCAAAAATTGCTCTTTTATTTTTACCAATTGCTCCCCCTCTATCCAAAACCATTGCATAAACATCTCCACCAAAATATCCAAGATTTTTAATTCTAACAATAGTTCCAAAAGGATAAGACTTATCACCAGCAACAATACGAACCATCCCATATTCAGAATCATATTGATAAATATCTCCACCACCTACATATTTTCCTGATGCTGTATATCCTGAACAACCTTCACAAAATGGTGTAAAAGCTGTTATCTTTCCTTTAATAGTTTCTAATGTTTTAACATTACTTGGTGGAGTTGAAATAACCGGTGTTGCATCTACTTTTAACATTTTATTATAATAAGCAAGTTGTTCTAATCTTTTCTTTTCAGCAGTTACTTTCTCTTGTATAGAATTTGCTTTCACCAGTAATTCACTTTTTATATCATCATATTTTATTAAATTAATTTTACTAATAGCACTATTTAATTCACTTTGATTTAAATTATTCTCAACAGATTTTAATAAATTACTAAATTCATTTTTAATATTTTCTTTATCTATATCTATTTCTAAAGCTTCAATTTCTTTAGTTAATTCTAATTTAACACTTTCAGTTTCAACAAGATTAACAAATCCCTTAGCTTTAGCAACATCTACTAAAGTTCTGCTAGCAATAGCACTACTGACAGATTCTCTTGCAACATCAATTCTTTCATTTTCTAATCTTATTTCTTCTTCTTTATCTTTAAATTCTTTATATTGAACAATTGAAAAAATAGATATTGTAGCTATAGCAATCAAAGTCCAAGATAAAATAGCAATTTTTTTTATTTTCTCCATAAATACTCCTTTAAATGAATAGTTTCTATTCTACCATAAATGCTATTTTTATGCAAAAGAAAACATCTATTTCTAGATGTTCACTATATTATATATTCCTTTGAAACTTTAACTATCCTATTTATTTCTTGAATAAATTCATCATAATTTGCTTCAACAAACGAATAATCATTTCCTTTACCAGCTTGCTCATGATTTAAGGCAATTTCACTTAATTTTTTAAATCCTAAATATTTAGAATCACTTTTTATAGCATGCGCTAAAATAGCATAATTCTCCATATCTTTATTTTCCTTAAAACTATTTAGATTAACTAATCTTTTATCAATCTCACCCAAGAAATCATTTAATGTTTCATTAAAAGTTTCAATATCCCCCAAAAGCATAATTGAAGCATTTAAATCTACACCATTATTTCTTAATATATCTTGCTTATTTAATTTAATTTCATTTAATGAAACAGACGCATTTTCTGCTTTCTCATCCACTACTGAAACAGAATCCTCAACTGTATTTTCTACTGGAACCATCTCTTTGCTATGTTTTGATAAATCAATTTCATTCAAAGGTTTATCCATTTGATATAATTCATTAGGAAGAGGTTCAAACAAATCTTTTTTTACAGTTGGATCTATATTTAACACCTTATTAATAACCGATTCTAACTCATCTCTATTAATTGGTTTTGCAATATAATTATCGAAACCTTCTTCAATGTATTTTTCCTTCATTCCAGATATTGCATTAGCAGTTAATGCAATAGTAGGAATATTAAATGTAGAGATATCTTTTAATTTTTTTAATGTTTCAACACCACTCATTTTAGGCATCATATCATCCATTAAAATTAAATCATACTTTTCCCCATTTTTTATTTTTTCAATACAATCAAAACCATTATCAATCAACTCTAAAATTGGATTATAGTCACTTAATACTTTACTAGCAACTTTTAAATTCAATTTATTATCATCTACTACTAATATTTTTTTATTAGTTAAATCAAGCTTTTTGTTAACAACATCTTCAAATTTCTCTTGTTTTTTTATTTCTACTTTTTCAATTCTTTGATTTAACAAAATAGTAAACTTAGACCCTGTTCCATAAACACTATGTACTATGATTTCTCCACCCATAAGTTCTACAATTTGTTTTGTAATAGCAAGACCTAATCCTGTACCTTCTATCGTTGTATTCTTCTCATCAAGTCGTTCAAACTTGGTAAATAATTTATCAATATTTTCTTTCTTTATTCCACGTCCAGTATCTTCAACAGATATCACCAATCTACAAACATCATTATTTCTAACGCATTCAACTTTATAAATAATTTTACCACTATCCGTATATTTTGCAGCATTTGTTAAGAGATTAGTAACAACTTTCTTAACATTGGCATAATCACCATAAAGAACACTTGGAATATCTTCTGCAATATATGTCTCAAACTCGATAGCTTTTTCAGCAATTCTAGGTCTAATCAATTTCTCAAGACTACCAAACATTTCTTTAGCATCATATGGAGAATTAATAATTTCAAGTTTACCTGCTTCAATCTTCGAAATATCTAAAATACCATTTACTATTTCTAAAAGAGTTCTTGAAGCATCTACTACTACCTTAGAATTTTCCTTTGCTTCATCTAACGAACTAGAACGTTCAATAGCATCACTAAATCCCATTATAGCATTAAGCGGAGTTCTAATCTCATGTGACATACTAGATAAAAAGTCAGTCTTAGCATTATTCGCTTTCTCTGCTGCTTCTTTAGCAATCTCTAATTGTGCAATCATCTTCATATCTGGATTTTCTATTGTAAAATACATCATTAATACAACATATCCCATGACAAAAGGTTCAAATATAATAGATGGAACTAAGCTTCTTAAGAATAACCCCAAAACAGCTAATATAATTAATCCATACAATGGAAAATATTTTTTATTCTTAATATTTTCTTTATTATTAATTATAGAAACTATAACACAAACAATAATTCCAATTGCAAACAATGCAACACCCATAAATCCAATATCAGGCGACCATCCAGCAGAGTTGACAATATTATGATCAACAATAGGTGTAATTGGTAGTAACAAAGTTAATAATGATAAAAAAACACCCACTGCAAAAGCGCTTGTCATAACACTTGTAAATTTACGTTTTAATTCAGCAACACCATAAACATATATAAAAATCAAACACGCCCACATAACAATCATAACAATATCTATTTTTTGTAAAAAACCAACAACTGCCAAATCACCATTATGCTGTGCATATGCAACAATAAAAATATCTAAAAGACATTGAAAAGTATTAGTAAGTAATAGCATTGAATAAAGTTTTGTTTCTCGATTATTTTGATTTTCTTTAGTAAAAAACATCAACATAATCAAAAAATCAACTAAAAATGCTGCTAAAGGAAAAAATATAGCTGTCATAAATTCACCTCTACTTCAACTTTCTTGAAATATCTTCTTCTATTTCAGGAAGAGTACCTGATCTTTTTCTAAATAGAAAAGCATTTTCTTTTTTTATAGTTAAATCTCTTAAATGTGAAAAAACATCACTAGCAAAATTTATACCTTTAATTCTAAAAGTACGTCTTGAAACTATTTCATCATTATAAAATGGAGTCTTAGTTTTTGAATCAACCCATTCGTTATATCTAGTATCTTTATACTTTTTGTATTCTTCGTCAAAATCACCATACATTGCTCTTTGTTCAACAGGACGAGATTCAAATATCTCCCATTTTAAAGTTGACATAGTATCTCTTAAATCTTGTTTTTTTAATTCAACAAATTTCTTTCTTTCTTCTTCCGTTGCAAATTCTTTTTTATCAGGATTAACTTGCATATTTTTACCAATATTAACAAAAAAATCTTTACCATATTGTTCAATTGCAACAGGCACAATATCACAATCAGTATCAAGTGCAATATCTATAATTCCAGGAAAAAGTGGTAAAGAAACTAAATTAGCTGATAAATTCCATACACCTTCTGGATAAATCATCAAATTATTTCCACGATTTAGAACATCAATAGCAGTCTTCTTTGCAATAGCTCTATCTGTTTTGGAATCAGTGTCACAATATACAACACCATTTAGCGACATAATCGCTCCATCACCCGTTCTATACATCGTCTCAGGATCACCTAAAAAAGTATATTGATGATCCTTTATTGCTTCACTAACTAGCTGTATATCATACATTCCAACATGTGTTATCGCATAAATTACAGGCTTATCAGTTTCTTCTCTTTCATCTTTCAAAACAGTTAAAGTCTGACCTTTTAAATATTTTCTATCAAAAGACATCAAAGCTAATAAAATTGGATGTAAAAAATCTCTAATTTTTTGTCCTTTTAAATGCTGATTATTATTATATTGATATTCTCTTTTCTTTATATAATATTCCTGCAATTCTTCTTTTTTTAAAAAGAGTTCTCTCCAAAAAGGAAGTGGTTTAAATTCTTCAACTTTTGCACCCTCTTCAATAACATCATTTTTTTCCATACTAAACATCTCCATTAATTATTTTAACAAAATCATCAACAAGCATTGTACCTTCTTTTGTTGGACATATTCCAAAATCATGACATTGTCCCTTATATTCAATATAATTATGATTAATATTTTTTTCATCTAACATCAAAGACAACTTAACACAATCAGGTTTCATAATATCAAACTCACCAGTAGCAATTGTCAAATTAGATAAATTATTTAAATCACCATATATTGGACTAACTAAATAATCTTTAACATCAAGATCCCCTGCCCAAAGTTTACCAGCATATTGATTCCCTTTAATAGAACACATTGCATCAAATTTTTCTAATCCTTCAATTGAAGGGTTTTTTAAAGTCAAATCAAGCCATGGAGACAAAAGTAATATACTGTTTGGTTGCACCTTTTTCTTTTCCCTTAAATACATTGCAAAAGATAAACAAAAACCACCACCAGCTGAATCCCCTAAAAAAATAACTTTCTTATTTAATTTTAAAATTTCATCATATAATTGAGACATTAAATCATAAGTCTCTTTATAAGTACTTTTCGGTGCTAAAGGATATATTGGAACTATCAAAGTTGCACTACTCTTTTTAGCAATTTTCATTGCAAACTTTAACTGAAAAGAAACTGCCTCTTCTACATATGACCCCCCATGCATATATATTATTATTGTATCTTTTGGATTAGATAAATTTCCATTATATGAATAAATCTTTCCTTTTTTATAGTTTTCTAAAAATAACCCAACTTTCTTTGGAGTTGCATATTTCTTTTTTGATAATCTTTCAATCATTTTTTTAGTTTGTTTTTCACTAACATAATTTTTTTTAAGCCTAGTATGTCTTAAAACACTATTTAACATTTTACTAAAACAAGACACTTCATTATATACTTTCTTCATATTACCACACCCTAAAAAACATTATAACATAAAAACTATTATCATAAAATTAAATTCAAAAAAAAAGACCAATAAGGTCACTTTTTACAAACTAATTTTAACAATTCATACATATTATCATGTTTATTAGTTATATCATTTAAACTATCTAATAACCCATTATAAACTTTTTTAATATCATCTTCTAACTTACCAAAATATTCAAAATATAAATATCTTAATTTTTCATATAAGCAATCTTCATATAATCTTTTAATCTCTTTTAAAAGATATTCTCTTTTTTCTTGTTCCTTTCTAGTTCTAAAATAATCTCTTTTTTCTTTTTGCAATCTTTTATATTCAATATTATTTATTTCCAACTTTTCAGCAACAAATAATACTTCCTCTTCTTCATCAAATAAAAGATTACTCTTATGCTTAACTATTCCATTATTTCCTATATTTAAAGCTATAGCTTTATTACAATCAGATAATATAACCAAATATTTATAAACATTTTTATTTTGCTTGTAAACACTAGAAATATTCTCAATTCTATTTAAAAATATTTCATTAAACTTTAATTTATAATTATAAGCATCTAACAAAACATCAGTAGAAACCCTAACTATAGGAATCTTTTTAACATTTATTAAATTATCTTTTTCTTCCCATTCAAAAAATTCAAATATATTTTTATTATCACTAAAATTCAACAATATATCATATATAAAACTCATTTTTTAGTCCTCCAAAATATTGAAATTATAATAAATAAATATCCCACAAAAAAACATAGACATTCAATTTTTGTAAATATATATTTTAAATAATCAACAAAAGAAAAACCCATTACAAGTAAATTTAAATATATTATTACATAAGAAAGTCCAATTGATGAAAACAACAAACCTATTACAAAAAGTATTATTCTAATCATATACCTCTATAATAAATTTATTAAATACTAATTATATTATGTTTAAATTTTACTATTCATATACAAAAAAGTGATAACTACTAATTGTTATCACTTCTTGTTAATTCAAAATAAAACGTTGTTCCCTTACCTTTAGTACTATCAACACCATATTTTACTTTATGTAATTCTAAAATATTTTTAACTATAGATAAACCAATACCTGTACCTATTTGAATCCTAGAATATGTTTTATCAGCTTTATAATATTTATCCCAAACAAGCTCCATATCCTTTTTTGATATTCCACTACCAGTATCAGACACTTTTATAAGAACAGAGTCACTATCTAATTTATCAATTAACTCAATATTTACAATCTTATCTTCACCAGTATAATTTAATGCATTATTAATCAAATTATACAAAACTTGCTCAATTCTTTTTTTATCAGCAATAACATTTTTTACACCCAAAGAATTATACTTAATATTATATCCATCTCTTACTTGATAAATTTCATATTTTTTTACAATTTCTCTTATAAGAGCATCAATATCAAATTCTTGGTATTCAAGCTTAATCGTATTTGCTTGATATTTAGATAATTCTAAAATATCATTTACAAGTAAATTAAGTCTATCAGATTCTGATATAATTACTTCTAGGTTTTCTTCTCTTTTCTTTTTATCTTTATAATTTAAATCACGTATTAATTCAGCATAAGCTTTTATCATTGTTAAAGGGGTCTTTAGATCATGAGAAACATTGGCTAAAAGTTCTTTCCTTAAATTTTCAGTTTTAGCAAGCTCACGACTGGTATAATTAAGAGTTTCGTTTAACTCAGCAATCTCGCTAATAGTACTTTTACTTAATGATACATCATAATTACCATTTGAGATTTTCTTTGCGTTATCATTTATTATTTCTATTGGTTTAGATATTCGTTTAGATATATATATTGCTACAACAAACGATAAAGATAAAACTAAAATTGATACAATTAAAAGTTGTTCTTTTAATATCTTTATTGTAGAATCCACAGGAACTAAAGAAGCTTGAACAAACGCATATTTAGAATCAGATAATTTAATACCATATAAAAAGACTTTATTATTCAATTCTTTATCAATAACTTCATACCCTTGTGAATCATATTTTTTATATATAAAATCACGTTTTTCACTACTTAATTCAATAGAATTAGCATTGCAACTAAAAGAATAATAATTTCTCTTTAAACCATCATAAATTTCAATACACATATCAGTATCAAATGAAATTTTATTAAAAATAGCTCGAAAATTTTCTCTTTTATAATTATTAACAACCTTATCTATAACCAACTCAATTTCTTTTTTTGTAGATAACTCATAATAATTTTTTAATGAAACAATCTGAAAAAGCCATAAAAATAACAAAATAATTATTGAAAATATAATTAAATAACACCATACATTAAATTTAAGCTTATTCTTTATCTGAAACAAATTTATACCCCAATCCTCTTACTGTAACAATCAAATCTCTATACTTACCCAAACTACTTCTAAGCATTTTAATATGTGTATCAACAGTCCTATCATCACCAAAAAAATCATATCCCCAAACATTTACAAGAAGTTGTTCACGTGATAATGCAACATTAGGATTAGCAACAAAATAAACCAATAACTCATATTCCTTTGGTGTAAGTTTTAATTCTTTATTTTCAATTTTCACAGTATGTGCCTTATAATTTATTTCCAAATCATTATACAAATAAACTTCATTTCTAATATCAATATTTCTAGTTCTATTTAAAACAGCCTTTACCCTTGCAACAAGTTCCTTAGGACTAAATGGTTTTGTAACATAGTCATCAATTCCTAATTCAAATCCCAATAGTTTATCGTACTCTTCAACCCTAGCAGATAACATAATAACAGGATATCTTTTTAATTTAAATATTTCTTTACAAGCACTATATCCATCTAATTTAGGCATCATTATATCCATAATGATCAAGTCAATATCCAAATTTTTTTCAATTAATTCAATAGCTTCATGTCCATTCTCAGCTTCTAAAACAAAAAACTTTTCATTTTCTAAATATTCCCTAATTACACTTCTAATTAGCATCTCATCATCAACTATTAAAATTTTCATAAAACCACTCCTAAAAACAATAATACAAAAAATATATGTAATTATTGTGAAAAAAAAGAAATTAATTAAAACTAATTTCTAATCACATTATTTACGCCTTGAAACCATATCCCTTTCAACCTGTCTATGACCGTATAATCGAACCAAATTATTTACATATGTACTATTAATAAATAAACTACTAGCACCATCTTTAGTCGTAGAATCCGATAAAAAATCAACAAAATCAACAAATCTTTCAGTAGAATTACGTCTTACTTCTTTACCTTTTTCTGAAATAACAGCATTGCGATAGTCAATAAGATAATCAAGTAAATCAAGATTATAGTCATCACTATTTTTAGTAATATCAACATTACTTAAAAACTCTTTAATAAAATTAAGTGAGCCATCATTTTTATCTCTTTTTAAATCAGTAATAAAGTCAACAGTTTCACGAATTTCAGCCATATCTTGTTCAATTTTTTTTCTTTTTTCAGCTTTAGCTTTTTCTATTTCCGTTTTAACAATAGCTATTGCACCTGCTGCCAAAGGAAGAGGCAAAGTTTTTACAGCAATCTTCCCGCTAGTTAAAGCAAAATTTCCAGAATTTTCTAAAAATTTTAAAACTGAATCCGTAAATTTTTGTACTTCTGGAGTTACTTCTTGACCAATTCCTAAAATCAAAGGTACCATAGATAAAAATACTCCAGAAAGACCTACTACAACAGGCAAAGCTGCAATTACAGTAGGAAGACCAGTATAAGATAACATTCTATAACTTTCATTTCTGTCAAGATTAAAAGTACGTCCAAGTGTAGAATCATCTGGTTGAACTTTTTTTAATTCATCCTGTAATTTATAATAACTTCTTTTTCCTCTTATCCTATACCCACCAAGATGACTACAATTATTTTTATAGCACTCATTTTCTCTTTCAATAACAAAATCTATCACATCATTTAACTCATCACGAAATTTCACTATATCACCTCACTTATCTTTTAGGACCAGCAATACCTTTACTATCAACAGACGCATAAGTATTTACAAGATTTTGAACATAAGAATTAGTTACAAAATCTACTGAAGCACCATTATCCATATCAGCACTGCCCAAATAATCAATAATATCCTTAAAGCATTCTGAAGATTCTCCTGGTTTTGCAACACCATCATTTTCTTTTAAAATACTAACCCTATATTCTGAAAATCTATATAAAAGTTCCAAATTAAAATCTGGCTTGTTTTTGCTAATATCAACACAAGATAAAAATCTTTTAATAAATCCTAATGATAAATCATCTTTATCACGTTTTAAATCTTCTAGCATAACTAACAAATCATCTAAATAAGGAAGCATATTTGATGCAAACTTACCATTTTCTATTTTTAATTCATCTATCATTGTTTTAGGAATAGCAATTGAACCAAATAACAGTGGTCCAACTAAAGAAACTGCTAAAGATTTTAACCCATTAAGAGATAATTCACCGGAACTATAAATAAAATCTTTAATAGTTTTTAAAACAGCCCTTTGTTCTGATGGTATACCAACTTCAATAGATGCCATAACATAATGAATTAAAGGTACCGCAACGCCAATTGCACCTATAGCAGTAACAACACTTGCAACCATTGCTGGAGTACCAGTTGCAAAAAGCATTCTCTTCCCCTCTTCCCTATTCAAGTTAAAAGCAAGATTTAACGGACTATTTTCTCTTTCAATACAAGACTCCATTCTTTTAATATCTTTTTGATATTGAACATAATCTTTTTGACCTGCTTTTTCAATATCACTCATAGCCTTATGATTACTATTTAAAATATCATAAAAATTTATATCTTCCACAAAACCACTCCTATTTTTAACTTATAAATATATTATACATCAATAAATAAAAAGAAAAAAGAGCTTTCGCTCTATTTAAATGATTCTTCAATTGCTACCGCTACAGCAACAGTTGCACCAACCATAGGATTATTTCCCATACCTATTAATCCCATCATTTCAACGTGTGCTGGAACACTTGAACTACCTGCAAATTGTGCATCACTATGCATTCTTCCCATAGTGTCAGTCATACCATATGAAGCAGGTCCTGCAGCCATATTATCAGGATGAAGTGTTCTTCCTGTTCCACCACCTGATGCTACAGAAAAATACTTTTTACCTTGTTCAATACATTCTTTCTTATATGTCCCTGCAACTGGATGTTGGAATCTTGTTGGATTAGTTGAGTTTCCAGTAATAGAAACATCAACTTTTTCATGATGCATTATAGCAACACCTTCACGTACATCATCAGATCCATAGCAATTAACTTTGCTTCTAGGTCCATCTGAATAAGATGTTTTATTAACTATATTTAATTTACCAGTATAATAATCAAATTCTGTTTGCACATAAGTAAATCCATTAATTCTTGAAATAATTTGTGCAGCATCTTTACCAAGTCCATTAAGAATTACTCTAAGAGGAGTTTTTCTTACCTTATTAGCAGAATTAGCAATACCAATAGCACCTTCAGCAGCCGCAAAAGATTCATGTCCTGCTAAGAAAGCAAAACATTCAGTTTCTTCTGATAAAAGCATTGCACCAAGATTACCATGACCAAGACCTACTTTTCTATCATCTGCAACACTTCCTGGAATACAGAAAGATTGAAGTCCAACACCTATCATCTTAGCAGCTTCAGCAGCAGTCTTAGCACCAGACTTAATAGCAATTGCAGCACCTACTGTGTAAGCCCAACATGCATTTTCAAAACAAATTGGTTGAATTCCCTTTACAATTTTAAATACATCTATATTTTTCTCATCACAAATAGCTTTTGCTTCTTCAATTGATTTAATACCATATTCAGCTAAAGCTTCTTCTATTTGTTTAATTCTTCTTTCATAACTTTCAAATAATGCCATAACTCTACTCCTCTCTTGGATCGATTACTTTAACAGCTTCATCAAATCTTCCATATTTTCCGCTAGCTTTTTCAATCGCTTCCATAGGTTCAATTCCTTTTTTAATATTTTCCATCATCTTACCTAAATTAACAAATTTATAACCAATGATTTCATCATTCTTATCAAGTCCAACTTCTGTAATATATCCTTCAGATAATTCCAAATATCTTGGCCCTTTTACTTTAGTACTATAACATGTACCAACTTGACTTCTATGTCCTTTTCCTAAATCTTCAAGTCCAGCTCCAATTGGTAAACCATTTTCAGAAAATGCAGATTGACTTCTTCCATATACAATTTGTAAGAATAATTCTCTCATTGCAGTATTAATAGCATCACACACTAAATCTGTATTTAATGCTTCTAACAATGTTTTACCAACTAATATCTCACTAGCCATTGCAGCAGAATGAGTCATTCCAGAACATCCAAGAGTCTCTACCAAAGCTTCTTCGATAATTCCATCTTTAATATTTAAAGTTAACTTACATGCTCCTTGTTGCGGTGCACACCAACCAATACCATGAGTAAGCCCAGAAACATCTTTAATTTCTTTTACTTTTACCCATTTTCCTTCTTCAGGTATTGGCGCAGGTCCATGATTAGCTCCCTTAGCAACTTTACACATTTTTTCAACTTCTTGTGAATAAATCATAAATACCTCCTCGTATATTAGCAAA